>CALDHF010000320.1 GCA_937941595.1 uncultured Acaryochloris sp.
AAAATAATCAGAAATTTACTACGCCCTGGGGACCCGCTCTTGTGGGTATTTGTTATGATTCAGCCTTTCCCCAACTCTTTCAGAAACAGGCATCCCAAGGGGGGGAGTTTATCCTTACAGCATCCAACAACGATCCGTACAACACGCGGATGATGGCCCAGCATCAGGCGCATGACGTCATGCGCGCCATAGAAACCGATCGTTGGGTCGTGCGAGCAACCAATACTGGCTATTCTGGCGTCATTGACCCCCATGGGCAGACACTGTGGCGTTCACAACCTCAAACCTTTATAATCCACGCAGCTAAAATCTATCGTCGTCAAACACAAACGTTATACGTTAAATCGGGAAATTGGCTTCTCCCTAGCTTGGTTGGACTCTGTATGATTGTGGCAGCTCCCTCTTTCATCACAACCAAAAAGTAAGCTAAGTTAGATGAAATTGGCCTTTCAGCTGAGGTTAGGCAACCAGGGTTGCCGTTGTTCAAGGGTAAGCTCTTTATCTTGTACAATCCCCATCTCCGACGTAACCAATCCCACAAACTCTCAGAGTCGATGAGTAGTAGTATTGTGCGTCAATTGACGCCAGAAGAGCTTGAATTTCAAAAAAAGCAAGCCGAACTAAAAGACCTTGAAGCACTGTTAGCCCAACGGGAATTAGATCTAGCTACTTTTCAAGCTGAACTCCACTCCTTCGAATATCGGTATATGCAGGTCGTTGGCATTCGCCAAGAAGAACTAGATCAAATCAACGCCCAGATATCAAAGTACATGACCCTGATGGCCTCTAATCATAAATTTCGGCCATCCGCCCGGTTAAAACAGCTCTATCGGGACGTTGCCAAACGCATTCATCCAGATTTGGCGACTGATCCAGAAGAACGCGCCCGTCGGGAACAACTGATGGCATTAGTGAATCAAGCCTATGAGTCGGGTAATGAAGAACGTTTAAGAGCAATTTTGCATGACTGGGACAATAGCCCTGACTCTGTTCAGGGCAAAGGCATAACAGCAGATTTGGTCCGCACCATCCGTCAAATTTCTCAAAGCCAACAGCGTTTGCAACACATTGAGGACAAACTGCAACAACTCGCTCAATCCGATTTACATCAGTTACGGGAGAAAACCCTGAAACTAGAACAAGCTGGTCAAGATCTATTACTGGAAATGGCTGCCCGCTTTGATCAAGAAATTTCTATGGCTCAAGCACAGCTCAATGAGATTAAGGAAAAAATGGGCTGAAAGCGATGACGAAAGGGTCTAAAAAACATTCGCGAAAGTTTAATCTTCCATCTCCCCACTCTAGAGCAGAGGATCGAGTGTCCTCCTTCGTTAAACGGGGATTGAATCTTGCCAATGAGATTGAAGCAACCTTAGATATTCCAACCCCAGACCTCGAGCCGAAACAAGGGCTATACCCAGGAAATCAGGCATCTTACACCCCGAATGGGGGGATATTACAGGAGGAGCTAAATTCTGCTAAATATCACTGCTCAGAAACCCCTACTAGAATCCAATCTAACTGGTCGGAACAGCCAACCCTGGAGACTGAGAACACTGATGAGGTGTCTTGGGCTATGGTTTGGCTCCGTCGAGGTATGCATAAGTTCAGTCAGAAAGACTACACCGGCGCTCAGGAAAATTTTAAGCAGGCGCTCCATAAACATCCCACCTTTGTGGCGGCCTATAACGGTTTAGGGGGTGTTCTATATCAGCGTCGAGAGTTTGTAGAAGCGGTAGTCGTGTATAACCAAGCTTTAGATTATGCACCTCAGAGTGCTCATCTTCACTGCAATTTGGGTAGTGCCTTCTTCCAACTCCACAACTTTGACAAAGCGGCACTAGCCTATCAAGAGGCTATTCGTTTTAATCCATATCTGCACATTGCTTATTATGGGTTAGGTTTGGCCCACTTCCAAATTGGTTTTCATCAAGAAGCGGTAACCGCCTTTACTCAAGCCACTCAACTCGATTTTCAGCATGCTGATAGTTTTTTAGGGTTAGGGGCAGCCCTCTATGCCCTGGGGGATAACCAAGAGGCGTTGATGGCACTGCGTCAAGCGATGCACCTCAATCCTTACTACATTGAGACCTACTTGCAATTCCAAAC
The DNA here is from genome assembly GCA_937941595.1 of uncultured Acaryochloris sp. Classification (GTDB taxonomy): domain Bacteria; phylum Cyanobacteriota; class Cyanobacteriia; order Thermosynechococcales; family Thermosynechococcaceae; genus Acaryochloris. The sequence goes on from CALDHF010000320.1 coordinate 2,110, forward strand.
TTGTCTGTCTTCATCAGTTCATACTGACTGAATAATGAGGCTTCCTTCCACCAATTGATCGCGACCAAGACTCGTAACTCTGATTTCACCTGATACAGATATACAATTTTTCAGGTCACCATACATCAATCCTAATCATGCATTGATTCAGACTCCAGCCCATACCAAGAAGAGACTTCGAACCATAATTTACGGATGGCAATTAAAGTAATTACTTAATTTATGCTGGTTGCTGGACAAATATTACAGGGACGGTATCAATTGCAGGAGCAGCTGAGGTGTCATCCAGTTCGTCAAACTTGGTTAGCCTGCGATCATTTAGCCATACCTCCGCAAAAAAAATGGGTCATTGTCAAGTTGTTAGCATTCGGTAGAGGCATGCAATGGGATGAACTGAAATTATTCGAGCGAGAGAGTCAGGTCCTCAAGCATCTTGATCACCCTCAAATCCCCAAATATCTTCACTCGTTTCATATCAAAGAACCAGAACCCTGGGTTGGCTTAATCGAAGAATATATTCCAGGAACCAGTTTACAAACCTTGATTCAACAAGGACATCGGTTTTCAGAACAGGATATTTATGAGTTGGCTACCCAAATACTAGGCATACTCATCTATCTCCATGAACACACTCCTCCTATCCTCCATCGAGATATCAAACCTAGTAATTTGGTCTTAACACCAGATCACACCGTCTTTTTGGTTGATTTTGGGGCTGTTCGAAATCAGCCGACCAACCCAGGGGAATCATTTACGGTTGTGGGTACTTATGGCTACACACCCATGGAGCAGTTTGGTGGCCAAGCTGTTCCAGCATCCGATCTATACAGTCTGGGCGCATCGATCTTGCATTTGCTAACAGGACATGCACCAGCAGAGCTAATCCAACCTGACTTGCGATTTCAAGTTCGGGATGGTCTTCGACTGGCCGATGGCCTCAGAACAGCAAGCAACGGTCATTACATCTCCCTTAGCCCGGCCTTAGAAACATGGCTAGAACGAATAACAGCACCCACTTTGGCCAATCGATTTAAGTCAGCAAGGGCAGCTTTGAACGCACTCCAGCCTCCTAGGTCTCTAGAAACGCCATTCGACACATCTAATCACCAGAGCCTTCGTTTACAGTTTGATCCGCATCCTGAACGATTAAGGGTTCACATTAATCGGGTTTGGTCCAACCCCTTAACCCGAATACAGGATTTAGTAGGAATGACTGTATTGACCATTTTGGGCCCCTTTCTTATTGGGGGATTAGCGCTGTTTCCCTTTGGCATGATTTTTACGCACCAAGCCTTATCCACTGGGGATATGGGTGGCATCAGCATTGGTCTACTTCTACTTTGTTTTGGTGCAATTCCCTGGTTTACAGGTCTAAATTGGCTGAAGCAAGCACTCACCACTACCTTGATTGAGAGTACAGACTATCGCTTGGTCATCAAATACCAGCTATGGGGCTGGACCTATTGGCAGCAAGTCAAGACCACCACTGATATTGCTAGCATCTATCCCCTACCCATCCATACTGAAGAAAACATTGTCATGATCAGTTTTGAACATGATCCCCCATTGCAACTCGCCGATAAACTCAATACCCAAGACAGCCAAGCGTTAATCCAAACCTTACAACAGTGGCTGGATCACGATGGGTAAGAATAAACAGTCGGTTTCACAAAAATCTCCCCTGAAATTAAAATGACTTGCTACCCTAGAGACTGTTCTTTGCTGATGGCGTAGTAAGGCATATCAGTCTATGGCAATTCGAAGTTCCTCCTTCTTTCAGGGTCAAAATGTCAAAATACCACCCTTTCTGCTTTTGGGGCTGGGTGGCATCTTGATGGCCGTCTATTTCACGGTGAATCTCCGTGCAGATAAGATGGCTCATCTAGCCATGAGCCTGGTATTTTGGTGCGCTGCTTTGTCCAGTCTTTGGGATAAACGCAGTCATCTAAAGTTGGGGACCAACATTTTCTCCCTTGGTATTGGGGCTAGCCTCGTTGTTGGCATTCTTGTCTACAGCCTCCGTCCACCCACTGGCGTATTTTTAGGGTTTGCGCCCTTCGTCTCTGCTTTAGGAATTGTCTTATTGGCCTCTGGGATTCAGGCGATCGGCCAGTATAACCCTGAGTTGTTGATGTTATTGTGCCTGGGTATTCCTAAGCTACTTTTGAAATTTTTGCCCGATATTTCCCCGTTAACGGCCCAGTTCTCTACCTTTTTACTGTGGTATTCCGGTTTCTCGGTTCAGCTAGACAATAATCATATTCTGCTACCGGGAGGAGGCGTCAATGTTGTTCCTGCTTGTTCAGGACTGAACTTAATTACCTATATGCTAGGGGTTACAGTCATTTTCCTGCTGATGTTTCCTCTCAACATATCGACTAAAATCCTGGCCCCCATCGTTGCTATGGCCCTAGGTTTTATCATCAATGGCATTCGGGTAGCCTTATTGGCCCTCCTCTCTACAACTCGTAATGCAGCACTCTTTGACTATTGGCACAGCAATGATGGTGCGCTCTTCTTTGTAATGTTAACGGTGCTTTTATTTGGTCTATTTTGCTGGTGGATAGTGGGTCGGGCTCAGTGTAGTTCCCTAAAATAACTCCTTTAAAAGGATAAGATTGGGCGGAATAGTATTGTTATGTCCATGTCTCAATCTAAATTAGAACGTTTATGGCGCTCCTATGCCAGCCAATCTCGCTCCACAACACTGATCCGTTGGTTAGGATATGGCCTATTATCACTCGCTTTGCTAGATCTCGTTGCCATAGTTGTCCCCTACATTATCAATTCCTTAGAATTTCCCAATACTGACGAATTAACAAGACGAATCTGGGAGTTCAAAAGTATTGGAGAAGTAGTGGAACGCATTCCGGTGCCTCTCATCGGTTTGGTGATGGTTTTTTGGGGTGAACAGGAGTACCGGCGCTCTGGCGAAAAAATTGTGCTTAAGGGGGTAACTTGGGTGACCTTAATTATGGCAATTATGTTGTTCGCGTTGATGCCGTTATGTCTGGTCGATGCCAACCGCATACACCAGTTAAAGCTTGAAAATATCAGTACATTCAAGGGGCAAAACCTAGCTCTGGTCACGCAATTAGAAGAACAGCTCAATCAGGCTAATTCCGTGGAGGAAATACAGCAACTGTTGAATCGTGCTTTCAGAAAC
>CALDHF010000321.1 GCA_937941595.1 uncultured Acaryochloris sp.
ATCTTTACCCACTAATTTGTCCTGTTTCGGAGGTGCCGTGATGGCTGTCTCTTCTCCAGCAGATTTTTTGTTGGTAGATTCTTTGGGGATGATTGCTGGTGCAGACTTTTGTTTACCCGTTTTGGGTTCTATAGACTCTGAGGATGACTGGGGAAGGGCTGTCGTGGTTTGTGTTGACTTTGCCGCTGGTGATGGAGTTGCGGTCTTAGTGGTTTTTTGGGGTTGCTTATCTTCAGGGCCAGATGGTTTGCTGGGTGTCTGTTCGCGGGGAATTGAGGTTGTCGATGAAGAGTCGCGATCTTTTTCGACTGGCCCATTACTACCGGGAGACTTCACGGGTGATAGTTTTGTCTCTGTGGGTTCGGCTGTCTGTTTCTCAGTTGACTTTGCCTGAGAGGGTTTGGGCTGCTGGATAGAGGAGCTAGGTATGCCATTTGTGGCTTTTGGCACAGATTTCTCATCAACCTTGGACTGTGTTGGTGTCTTTATAGATTTCTGCGCCGAAGGGTCTCCGCTCTTCGTCTGACTCTTGTTTGGCTCTGTTGTCGGTAATTTAGCCGGAGCTTTAGATGGTTGAGTTTTTGAGGGTGTAGGAGAAACGGGTGCTGCAGGAGCAAGGACTTTATCAGGTTGCTTCAAAATAGGAGCAGGAATGATGTCAGGCTTTGGTTTCTCTGTTTTAGATGATGTGATGGGGGGCTCTTCTGGTTCTGGTTTGGGAGTAGGGCTAGGTTGGGGAACTGGAGGTTTAATGACGGGAGGACGTTGGTAATTGGGATCAACAATTCCCCCAGCATCGATGGCAGCAAGGTCTCCGCGAATCAATCGTGAAAGTGTATCGTTACTGTTCTCTTGCACGTCAATGACACGAATAGTGTCGTTAAAAGCATTGTCGATTTTCCGACCCTGTCTATCCGTTAATTCCATGCGAACCCAATTTTTCCCAGGTTTTAATCCTTGTATATAGAGGGGTTCCCATTCGTCTATATAAAAATTGGAGCCATTGATGGAGACTAATGCCTGCCAATTCTTTTGAGTACGGGCGCTGGAGTTCGCTGCAAGCGAGTTTAAGTTGCTGAGATAGAAATCTAGGAGAACAGTTTCTGCACCAATCTGTCCCTGGGGTTGTCCGTAGGTTAATAAAGGCAGGTTATTCGTGGGATTATTCTCTTCGGTTTGGGTAAAAACATGGAAGGTGACTTGGGCATAGGCACCCGGGTTCTTGAAGCTCTCAAACCAGGGACGGCTGGCAACAGCCCGCAGGGTGTGGGTGCCGGGAGACAAATCTTTGAAAATTAAGGGTTGGCTAAGTTCGTAAACTTCCTGATAGGGCTGGTTGTCCAGAAATACGTGAATGTGGGGTCCCAAACCTAACGTTGCATCTTTAAATACTGGTAAATCCTTGACCTCCAACCGCACTGATACCGTGTCATCTTTGAGCAACTGATCTGCTGCTGGGCTCAGAATTTTAACTTGTGGTTGATATTGGTCGATCTCGCTCCGTAATTTTTGAATTGCCTCTGGTGGTGACACCTCAACAACATCAGCGACTTGTGGTGACCTACGAGAGGATGCTAGGGCTGTTGGCTGCGGGATAAGAATGATCCCCACGATCCAGATCAACAGCATGAAACTTCCTAGCCACCGGACTATTGTCTGCCGACATCGCATACCAAACACCTAGAAATACCTATTTATCAAGTGATTGTGAAAATCTTTCTCTAGGGGAACTATACCGGAAAAGACTCTCACTAATTGATGAATCATTAAGCTTTACACCGACCCGCAGCTCATGAGCATTTACGAATGCAACGATAAGTATTTCCTATATTTAAGAAATGTATCTTCTTAGGAATAGAGAACTTGTGAGAATAAACATCGAGATAATTCAATGTAGAGGTTATATTTCTTAATGATGTCTCGAGATTCACTGTAGAAGGGAATTACAGCTAAAAAAGAGCCGTTGAAGTCTAGCTAATTTCAGCTTGAAAGGAATGAAACTAAGGCAAGAAAATAAACTTTTATTACACATGTTTAATATTCATGATCAAATAAGTGTTCTTACTCACTTTCGATCAGCCTTTTTCAGTCTCTAGACGGTACCTTAATTATTGTTAATTACCGGGAAAAGGCTCGTCAGGCTTCTATAATTCACAATTGAGAACTCCATACCAGATGGCTTTTCACTGCTACATCGGCACTCTGTCATTTAAAGAGATTTGTCTGTTGCTAGCGAAATGTAAACCTAAGATGGCGGTTTTATAAAAGGGCTTCTAAAAAGTCTTTGCTATTAAAGCGATTTTGCTGATTTATTATGTATTTTTCTGCATAGCATCAGCGCCATTCTCTAGGAATGACACCGTTATCTGGTAAGGAGAAACCTCATTCCTTGCTTGTCCAAAGAGAGGAGAGTCTCAATGACAATTAGCCCAGGTGGGCCAGAGACAAAAGGCAGAACAGCTGAAGTAGACATCAACCCGGTCCCCGCTTCTCTAGAAGTTGCAGGTAAGCCAGGACACTTCAACAAAACTCTGTCGAGGGGTCCCCAAACCACAACGTGGATTTGGAACCTTCATGCTCTAGCTCATGATTTCGATACACAGACTAACGATCTGGAAGAAATATCCCGCAAGATTTTTAGTGCCCATTTTGGACACCTATCCATCATTTTTGTATGGATAAGCGGGATGATCTTCCACGCTGCTCGTTTTTCTAACTACTACGCTTGGTTAGCTGACCCCTTCGGGAATAAGCCCAGCGCCCATGTAGTTTGGCCTATTGTTGGCCAAGATATTTTAAATGCAGATGTTGGTAACGGATTTCACGGAATCCAAATTACCTCTGGCCTTTTTCATATTTTGCGTGGAGCTGGCATGACAGCTCCAATCGAACTTTACTCCACCTCAATTGGTGCCCTTGTGGCGGCTGCAGTAACGATGTATGCCGGTTATTTTCACTACCACAAGAAGGCTCCTAAGTTGGAGTGGTTCCAAAATGCAGAAGCAACAATCGGTGGTCATCTCATCGTGTTGCTTGGGCTAGGCAACTTAGCTTGGACCGGTCACCTGATCCATGTTTCTTTGCCTATTAATAAGATGCTGGATTCTGGTATTTCTCCTGAAGATATTCCAATTCCTCATGAATATCTTTTGGATAAGGCATTTATGGCCGACTTGTATCCAAGTTTCGCCCAAGGTCTAGCGCCCTATTTCACCCTTAACTGGGGTGTTTATTCTGATTTCCTAACCTTCAAGGGTGGACTTGATCCACAGACTGGTGGGTTATGGATGACTGATATTGCCCATCACCATTTGGCATTGGCTGTGATGTATATCATCGCGGGTCATATGTACCGAACAAACTGGGGTATTGGCCATCACATGAAGGAAATCATGGAGGCTCATAAAGGCCCCTTCACGGGTGAAGGTCATAAGGGCCTGTATGAAGTCCTAACGACTTCTTGGCATGCGCAGTTGGCGATCAACCTTTCTTGCTGGGGATCCTTCAGCATCATTGTTGCCCATCACATGTATGCGATGCCCCCCTATCCATACCTGGCAACGGATTATGCGACACAGCTCAATCTGTTTGTTCACCATATGTGGCTAGGTGGTTTCTATATTGTTGGTGGTGCAGCTCATGCTGCTATCTTTATGGTTCGGGATTACGATCCCGAAATGAACCAGAATAACGTTCTGGATCGGATGCTCCGACACCGAGATACAATCATCTCCCATCTGAATTGGGTTTGCATTTTCTTAGGTTTTCATTCCTTTGGCTTGTATATCCATAACGATGAAATGCGTTCCTTAGGTCGTCCACAAGACATGTTCTCCGATACGGCGATCCAACTACAGCCTATTTTTGCCCAGTGGGTTCAAAATTTACAGGCAAATGTAGCTGGTACAATCCGTGCTCCTCTTGCAGAAGGCGCAACAAGCCTAGCTTGGGGTGGAGATCCCTTGATTGTCAGTGGAAAAGTTGCAATGCAACATGTTTCCTTGGGAACAGCCGACTTCATGATTCACCACATTCATGCTTTCCAGATTCATGTCACTATATTGATTCTGATGAAGGGTGTTCTGTATGCCCGTAGTTCTCGTCTGATTCCAGACAAGGCTAGCTTAGGTTTCAGATTCCCTTGTGATGGACCAGGTCGGGGTGGTACCTGTCAATCTTCTGGTTGGGACCACGTTTTCCTAGGTCTGTTCTGGATGTATAACTGCATTTCAATTGTTAACTTCCATTTCTTCTGGAAAATGCAATCGGATGTATGGGGGTCCGCCAACGCAGATGGCGCGATTAACTACATTACGGCTGGCAATTGGGCACAATCTTCAATTACGATTAACGGCTGGTTACGGGACTTCCTGTGGGCTCAGTCTGTTCAAGTAATTAATTCCTATGGATCTGCCCTATCTGCCTATGGAATATTATTCCTCGGTGCTCACTTTATCTGGGCCTTCAGCCTGATGTTCCTATTCAGTGGTCGTGGTTATTGGCAAGAACTGATTGAGTCTATTGTTTGGGCTCATGGAAAGTTGAAAATTGCCCCAGCCATTCAACCTCGCGCTATGAGTATTACTCAAGGTCGCGCAGTTGGGCTTGGCCATTACCTCTTAGGTGGAATTGTGACCTCTTGGTCGTTCTACCTAGCTCGAATTCTTGCATTAGGATAGGGAGGGAGGACTCTAAAAGCTTATGGCAACTAAATTTCCTAGTTTTAGCCAAGACCTTGCCCAAGATCCGACGACTCGCCGGATATGGTATGGAATTGCCACAACCCATGATTTTGAAACGCATGACGGAATGACAGAAGAAAATCTTTATCAAAAGATTTTCGCTACTCATTTTGGTCATCTTTCCATCATCTTTTTATGGGCTGCTGGTCTTCTTTTTCATGTCGCCTGGCAAGGCAACTTTGAACAGTGGATCCAAGATCCACTGACAGTGCGTCCCATCGCCCATGCGATTTGGGATCCCCATCTTGGGCAATCAGCAACTGAGGCTTTCACTCAAGCTGGTGCCTCCGGTCCAGTCGATATATGTTACTCCGGTGTTTATCACTGGTGGTATACCATCGGCATGCGTACCAACGCTGACCTCTATTCTGGTTCGATCTTCTTGATGGTGGTTGCCTCAGTCATGCTATTTGCTGGCTGGCTCCATCTTCAACCTAAGTTTCGACCTAGCTTAGCTTGGTTTAGAGATGCTGAATCTCAGATGAACCACCACTTAGCGGTTCTCTTTGGTGCTAGCTCTTTGGGTTGGACGGGACACTTAATTCACGTTGCTATCCCTGAAGCACGAGGGCAGCATGTTGGTTGGGACAACTTCTTGTCCACCATGCCTCACCCTGCGGGTTTAGCACCATTTTTTACAGGTCGATGGGCTGTTTATGCTCAGAACCCAGATACTGCTGGCCATATTTTCGGAAGCAGCGAGGGCTCTGGTACTGCGATTCTCACCTTTATTGGTGGTTTCCATCCTCAGTCTGAAGCGTTATGGCTGACAGATATTGCTCATCACCATCTAGCTATTGCTGTGATGTACATCATTGCTGGGCATATGTATCGAACCCAGTTCGGTATAGGCCACAGCATGAAGGAAATCCTCGAAGCGCATACACCTCCTAGTGGAATTCTGGGTGATGCTCACAAGGGTCTGTATGACACTTATAATGAGTCCCTTCACTTCCAGTTAGGTTTCCACCTAGCTGCTCTTGGTGTGATTACATCAGTAGTTGCTCAGCATATGTATTCGTTGCCGTCCTACGCGTTTATCGCAGAGGACTATGCAACACAGGCCGCGCTTTATACGCATCACCAGTACATTGCTGGCATACTAGCCATTGGTGCTTTTGCACATGGTGGTATCTTCTTTGTTCGCGATTATGATCCTGAGCGCAATAAGAACAATGTTCTTGCGCGTGCTCTTGCACACAAAGAAGCCATTATTTCTCACCTGTCTTGGGTTTCCATGTTTAGTGGTTTCCATACCCTTGGTGTTTATGTTCATAACGATGTAGTGGTTGCTTTTGGAACACCTGAAAAGCAAATTTTGGTTGAACCTATCTTTGCTCAATGGATTCAAGCAGCTCACGGGAAGCTTCTCTTAGGTTTTGAAACATTGCTTTCGAATCCTAATGGCCTAGCTTCTAATCCTCCTAACATTTCACCTGATGTGTTTGTGCCTGGATGGGTTGAGGCAATGAATAATCCTGTTCTTGGGCCTTTTATGTCTCAGGGACCTGGAGATTTCTTGGTTCACCACGGTATTGCCTTCAGTCTTCACGTCACAGTCTTGATCTGTGTCAAGGGCTGCTTAGATGCTCGTGGTTCTAAGCTCATGCCAGACAAGAAAGACTTTGGTTATAGCTTCCCTTGTGATGGCCCTGGAAGAGGCGGTACTTGTGATATCTCTGCTTGGGATTCCTTCTACCTTGCTTTCTTCTGGATGCTTAACACCATTGCCTGGATTACCTTCTACTTCAACTGGAAGCATCTAGCGATTTGGGCAGGTAACGAAGCCCAGTTCAATACCAACTCTACCTATTTGATGGGTTGGCTCCGAGATTATCTCTGGGGTTACTCTGCTCAGTTGATTAATGGTTATACGCCTTTTGGGGTGAATAGCTTGTCGGTCTGGGCATGGATCTTCCTATTAGGTCACTTTGTTTGGGCTATTGGCTTCTTGTTCTTAATCTCCTGGAGAGGTTTTTGGCAGGAGCTAATCGAGACTCTAGTTTGGGCTCATCAACGTACTCCACTTGCCAACTTGGTTCAGTGGAAGGACAAGCCTGTTGCTCTATCCATTGTTCAAGGTCGTTTAGTTGGATTAGTCCACTTCGCCTTGGGATATGTGGTGACATATGGTGCTTTTGTGATTGGGGCGACCGCTCCGCTCAGTTAAAGTTCTCCATGTGAATTAGTTTTCGAACAAACTCAAAGCCCCCTTGAATCTGATTCAAGGGGGCTTTGAGTATTAGAAGCGTTTATCAACTGTTGTTGAGACTGCTACTGTTTCCGAAATTGTCCAGTTGGTCTATGGTTTAGCAGCAATTGCAAATTCAAAGTGTCAAGAGTCTGAAACCCTCAATTTCTTGTTCAGATTTAGCTCTAGCGAGCAGGACTGATCGACTGAAACGGTGTAACCTCGTGCCGAATTTATAATTGCTGGCTGGATTCAATTCAGGTTGCTATTTATGCAACCAGCCCCTACTTGAATCTATTGCTATGAAATAATTGTGTAATATCCTTGTTAAAAATTTATTATCCAAGCTAATGGGATATCTGTATCAGTGCGATAGAAGCAGATACAAGAGGAAGGAAAAAAGTCAGATGTTTATCAATCCAGAAAAGCAGATCAGGATTTCTCCCATG
>CALDHF010000322.1 GCA_937941595.1 uncultured Acaryochloris sp.
CCATCATCTATCACTGAAAACCATTTTTTTGGTGACCTAAATGATAACACCCTCATATCGATTAAAATCCTCAACGGCTTTGCTTTTAAACTTAAGTCTTTCAACAGTTCTGATCAGCCCTTTTCTAGCCCATCGCCCTGCTGTTGCCCAAACCCGCTTTTCAGATACTCAAGGGCACTGGGCTCACAGCTGTATTCAGTCCCTAGCCCAGCGCAAAATTATTAATGGTTACCCTAACGGAGAGTTTCGCCCCAATGCTCCCGTCACTCGAGCGGAATATGCCACGATGGTGGTCAATGCCTTTCCCAAGGCCAAACGAGATCGCAATGCCCGCTCCTTTTCAGATGTCCAATCCAATTACTGGGCCGCAAATGCGATTCGGACTGCCTCCCAAACCGGATTTTTAACAGGCTACCCTAGTGGCGAATTCCGTCCCACTCAGCAAATTCCTCGGACCCAAGTGCTGGTCTCCCTCAATAATGGTTTGGCCTACACCCCCACAGGCTCTGTGAATGCCACCCTTGGGAATACCTATGCCGATGCCAGTGCAATACCGAGCTATGCACGAGGTGCGATCGCAGCCGCGACTCAAAACCAGTTAGTCGTCAATTATCCTGATGTTCGCTACTTAAATCCCAACAGCAGAGCAACACGAGCAGAGGTGGCAACCTTCCTATGTCAGGCCCTCAAGACTCCACAGCAAGCATCCCTCATTTCAGGGCAATATATTGCTGGCATAGAAGCAGGTGACCTCCAAACCAGCACAGAAATCCCCGTTTATTATGATGTAGCGAAGACAGTAATCGTGGCTCCCAACGAGACTGCACCCCTAACCGTAAAAGTCGCTCAGGATATCAAAGATCAGCAGGGCAAAACCATCATCCCCAAAGGCAGCTCCATCGTTGGAGAACTCCAACCTCAAGACGATGGCACCCAATTTATGGCCAGTGAAGTCATCATTGATGGCAAAAGCTATCCCTTAGAGGCCGCTTCCGAGAGTATTACCCGCACTGTGAGTGCGCGGGATCCGAATTTGTTAGCCCTGGCTCGCAATGCTGTGTTAGGAGCAGGGGCTGCCGCAGGCTTGTCTAGTTTGATTGGTGACGGCACGATCAAAGCTGAAAGAGTGATCACCGGAGCAGCGCTGGGAACTGCTATTGAAACCAATCGGAATCGTCCTTGGCTATCCGTTGCCAGAGACTCAGCTCTAGGGGCAGCAGCAGCAGCAGGACTCTCTACCATCATTGGCGATCGCACGATTACCACCGACAAGGTTCTAGCCGGCGCTACTTCAGGCGCTACCATTGGCGGGGTCCTTGATCCAGCCATTGATGAGGTGATCGTCATTGATCCTGAGACTGATCTCAACCTGCGCCTAGAGACCCCCTTTAGCATCAGCTAGCTGAGAATTATTGGGCGTCTCCATAACCCCTTGAATAGTGGATCTTCCCGTTAGCGGAGAGGATTTACTATCCCCCACAGCTTTAGCCTGTCGGAGTTAGCACAGACCGTTATCGACCGATGATCGTCGCTCGGAGATTAATGCTTCTCAACTTGAATTCATAGTCACCGGGGCACGAATCATCCAGGCTAGAGCCCTTAAATCACTTCGTGGGTAAATTGAAATGTTGCCCACTGATCTACATCCCAAACCCAGTTACTATCAGAAGCAATCCCCATCGCTGCAGCCGTTTGGGAGCTGCCATCTTGTAAATCTTGAAGCACTTGCTGGGTCACTTCTAGGGGGTCGGGCAGGCGAACAACCACAGGAGAGACATTGCTTGCAGACTGGCGTATCTGACTTGCGATCGCACTCAATCCCTTCACAAACGGAGATCGGCTCAGCATAATATAAGTCGTCGCCAATCCAGCAGGCCCGCGCACCACATATTCATTCGTCGAAAACGGCACCGTCAGCGAGGCTCCAGGCTCAACCGTATCCTGGCTCGTCGTCTCTGTCTCAGGGACAGCCAGCAGCGCTTCAGGCGAATAGATCGTAAAAAACTGAGTGCGATTATCAATGCCTAACACCAACCAATATAGAGGGGTGTCACTATAATTCTGAATCCGATATTGAATATGCTGGCCTCCAGACAACTGCACCATCTGGCCTTGCTTCTCAAACTTCGACAAGTCAGAACCATTGCTCTTTAAATCCCAAGGAGATCTAGGCGTATTTTGTCGCATCAGAGTCTGGGATTTCTCAGAATCAACCCACTCCAAGGTCACCATCGCCCCTAACCGCGAAGAAAAATCATTAATGGTCAACCCTAAGGTCTTTCTGGCCAGCAACAACTTTAGAGTGTCATGGAGTTGATTCACAGCCGTTTTAATCGCTTCCCCAGACTCACCCCGAGCATCCGATAACTCTTCTCCCCCCTGAGAAAACAACCCATATCGAGTTTGGGGCGGAGGAGGAGTAGCTTCTTGGACGTCTTCTTCCTCAGAACGCTCACTCAGAACAGAATTAACAATCACCTTTGAGGATTTGGGGACTTGAGTAAATAGCAAATCTGCATGTTGCTCTCCTGCAATCACAGGATTAATATGAGCCATATCGGAAAAAGCACTGGTCGCATCTACCCGCTCAATCCGATTAAGCTGTGACCCCAAAGCCACATTTAGGGATACCGATTTAGAGATGACTCTGAATGCCTCGTGGATCTTCTGTCCTGCATTAATCTGACCTTCTTGGTCGCATCGGCCAAATCCTACGCATCCCCGTCGAGATTCTAAATGGATAAAAAGGTCTTGAGTCCCCTTCCTAGATCCAGATACAGCACCCCCAGACAAGGGTTGTGCCATCGCCGTCTCATTTGCAATTACCTTAAAACAAGCCTTTGCTTCATAATTTCCCACCACTTGGGGCAATACCCCTCCTAGCCAAATCGTTACATCCTCGCCGTTATCTTCTACCTCAGTCACGACCCCATCGGCACTGTCTCCCGTCGCTGGGAAAATATCAGTACTGGTTTGCCCTTTCAGCACGGGTTGTTGAACTCGACCCACCTGATGTTCAACGTCAGCAACAATCCGATTGAAACTGACTGATACTTTTTTCGTCGGCAAAATCTGCCAAAGATGTTGCGTTAACGCATAAGTGAACAACCCAGAAGAGAAATCTTCAAACTGAGCCTCAACAGCCGTCTGATCCTGTTGAGATGCCGCCATAATTAACTCTGAGAGTACTGAACGTCTTTGGGACTGCGTCAGCAATTTCTCTTGTTGTTCGAGGACACCGGGTTGACTCACTTCCTGGAGAACACCCGGCAAGGATCGAGCCCGCAAATTCCCCAACAGAGCTTTTCCAGGATAGGTAAACCCCGCATCAATCACACAAAGATTTTGCTGAGTCTTAAGCGTCCGAAACCAATTGGACAATTGATCTGCCAACAGTGCATTTTCTAGCGTCTGCACCTGATCAGAATGATTAATCTTGCCATCAAAGGGTAAGAGGACATTACCAGGCGGCGTCTTGGCATCTGGCATCGCATTCGCAAAGCGATTTAACAAATACCCGTAGCCACTAAAGTGAAAGACCACACTATCTTGAGAACGAGCCTGCTCGATCAGATGCGAGGAAAACGCCGCTTCGATATTTTTCAGCGTGGCTTGCTTATTCTTAAGAATGACAATGTCATCTGGGTGAAACCCAAACCGATGCACCAACAGCTCCCGCTGTAATTCCACATCCGTGAGGCAGCCTTTCAACCTTAGATTTTTACCCAGGTCTCGATACTGATTAACACCTACAAGCAGCGCTAGCTTCCGCGACGTCGGTTGGGCTAAGACCTGCTGATATTGCACTCCATACTTCCACACAGACAAGTCGCTAAAACCCAGGCCGGCAAGCACTAAGCTAGTTTTTCGCAATAAATCGCGTCGAGTCAGTGCCATGATTGGGTTCTATGGAGTGGGCCTACAGAAGGGCAAAAAGTTGGAACCCATTACTAATATGGGTTCCTGCCTTTACTATATCGTCGTTTGCATCGGTGCACTCTATCCTTGCATCGCAGCCGCTAATTCAGAGGCCACTTCAGGACGAGAAAACTCAGGCGGAGGTAGCTCACCCCGACGTAACATTTCTCTGACCTTAGTCCCTGAAAGATGGACTCGATCTTCAGGTCCACTGGGACTAGTCTTAGTAGTCGCCATCGATTGCGTCTTCTTGCAGTAGAAAGCATGCTCAAACTTCATAGGTGTAATTCCCAACGCCTGGGCATCTAGCTCATCAAAAATATGCTGGGCATCATAGGTGCCATAGTAATCCCCCACCCCAGCATGATCACGCCCGACAATAAAATGGGTGCAGCCATAGTTTTTTCTGACTAAGGCATGGAAGATCGCTTCTCGAGGGCCAGCATAGCGCATTGCTGCGGGATTAATCGCCAGAATAACCCGATCTTCCGGAAAATAGTGTTCCATCATGATTTCATAGCAACGCATCCTCACATCCGCAGGAATATCGTCGCTCTTAGTCGCGCCCACCAATGGATGCAAAAATAATCCATCTACTGTTTCCAGGGCACATTTTTGAATATATTCATGGGCACGGTGGATGGGATTACGGGTCTGGAATCCTACAATTGTCTTCCAACCTCGTTCCCGGAAAAATTTTCGAGACTCGGCAGGATCAATTTGATAGGAAGGGAACTGGGGATGAGCTTGCCGCTCTAATAACCAAATCGGACCTGCTAAATTGACTGGACCTTGCTCAAAAACAACCTTGACCCCTGGATGATTGAGATCATCTGTTTTGTAGACCTGTTTCGCTTCTTGAGTTTTATCGTAAACGAATTTCTCAGTCAGCTCAATGACACCGACATAATTACCGGTGGGGTCATCCAGACGCACCAAATCTCCAACATTAAGAGATTGAGCAACCTTCTCATCCACAGATAAGGTGACTGGGATAGACCATGGCAAACCGTTAGCTAAAAGCATTTGGTTCACAACCTGATCATAATCCGCCTGCCCCATAAAGCCAGTGAGAGGACTAAAACCACCAATCGCAATCATCTCTAGATCAGACGTCGCACGCTTATCAAGCTGGACGCGGGGCAAAGTCTCACACTTAGCTAGAAAGTCTTGTTTTTGGACCTGTGTTGCCACCCGATTTATTAGTGAACCACCATGGGGAGCAATGGCATCTTGGTGCTGATTCAACATAAACCTCTCAAAACTGCGTTTCCCTAAAAATCATAAACTAAAGATTAAGTTTTGTTAGTAATTATTGGTTAACGGATGATGTGTAGGATGGATACACATTGCCTAATTTTGATTTGCTATGTCTAATGATTCTGTGGCCTCTCCAACTCAGATACCCCCATCCCCTATCAAATTTGGAACCGATGGTTGGCGAGGTATCATCGCCCAAGAATTCACCTTCGAACGCCTCATTCAAGTAGCCCCTATCGCTGCTCGGGTCCTTGAAGAAAATTATGGTCAATCCTCAAATACTCGCTTGATCATCGTGGGGTACGATCGCCGATTTTTATCAGAAGAATTTGCCCAAGCCACGGCCGAAGCTGTGCAACAAGCTGGCTATGATGTCCTGCTATCCAATACCTTCGCACCCACCCCTGCCTTTAGTTGGGCAGCCCACCATCGCCAAGCCTTAGGTGCCCTGGTGATTACAGCTAGTCATAACCCTGGTATTTATTCAGGCCTGAAAGTGAAAGGCGCATTTGGCGGATCGGTCTCACCGACTATCACCCAAACGATCCAGGACTATCTTGCCACTGGCTTCTCTCCAACAACCTCAACAGCAGGCACCCTAGAAACTTTCGATCCCTGGCCAGAATATTGTGAAGTATTGCAATCCAAAGTTGATATTGATCTGATTAATCAGGCCATTACTCAAAATCAGTTAGCGGTTTTTGTCGATGCCATGCACGGGGCGACAGCCAGTGGTCTCCAACGCCTCTTAACTGCGCCCATCCAAGAATTAAATAGCGATCGCGATCCCTTATTTGAAGGTGGTGCCCCGGAACCTTTGCCCAAATATTTGGGCACATTGATCCAATCTATTCAGGCCTATAGCCAACAGCATCCTCAGGTAGGAGCAGTAGTTGGATTTATATTTGATGGCGATGGCGATCGAATTGCGGCCATGGATGGTCAAGGTAAGTTTCTAAGTTCACAAATTCTCATTCCGATCCTAATTGAACATCTAGCGGCTCGACGACAGTTTCAAGGCGAGGTGATTAAAACCATCAGCGGATCCGAGCTCATTCCCAGAGTGGCAGCCCTATACCAACTTCCCCTCCATGAGACCCCGATTGGCTACAAATATATTGCTGACCACATGCTAGCCACGGACTCAGTCTTGTTGGGAGGCGAAGAATCTGGTGGGATCGGCTACGGCAACCACATACCTGAAAGAGATGGTTTGCTATCTGCCCTGTATTTGTTAGAAGCTGCTGCCCAAACTGGAAAAGATTTTACGAATCTATATCAACAGCTACAAACACAGACTGGGTACACCGGTTTTTATGATCGGATTGATTTACCCTTGGCTTCAGAAGCAGACAAGCACAAACTCATTGACCAGCTCCAATCTTCACCTTTCACCAAAGTGTTAGATCAAGAGGTGACCGACGTCCTTGCTATCGACGGTTTTAAGTTTCTGTTGGCGGATCAAAGTTGGCTACTCATCCGCTTTAGCGGCACTGAACCCGTCTTACGTCTATATTGTGAATCTCACCAGCCTGAACAAGTTGCTCAAATTCTGGCTTGGGCTAAAGCCTGGGCACTAAGCTAGGGAAGTCTCCAAAGGTCTCACTCATCATGTTTTCATCTTCTACATCCCTATCTGGGCAGAATCAGTTCATGCTCAGACCTGAATATTTAGATTTACTGATCAGTCTGGCAATGTTACCGTTACTGGCAAGTTTGCTGGGTCAGCAACAACTCCTAAGGAGTGCTTTGATCCTAGGCAGTTGGTGCGAAGGCATATTTCAAGGCATCGCTTTGCCCTTTTTAGACCTTTCAGAATAAATGCTTTGGTGTGGCGACAACCCAGGACTCTGAAGCTCTAACACTGAGAATGAACTCTATAGGAGCACTGAACTCTGTATGTGGGTGAATTCAATCGACTCTCCTTCAAATACTCTATCTATCTAGGAATAACTATCTAAAAGTCTCCACTGTCACCACCTTTCTAGTTGAAAATCAGATTTTTCTCTCGATGTAGCCAATCACATGAGGGCAGGGCTTTGTAGGAAAGATAGTAAATCGGTGTTTACCCCCTAAAATTGTGATGGTGATGTCTTGGAGAGACTCCATCAATATCCTGCTGATGTTATCGCCCCATAGACGATGGTTTCTCAGAACCGAATGAGCTTTCGTCTTGCTCCCCAACCTTCTATTGATTTCACTATTTGAGTTAATACTCTATGCGTTCTACCCTCGACGTTATTCACCCCCAATCAATTCCGCCTTCCAGGTTAGAGTCGCTACTTCTGCATCGAATTAGTGTCATTGAAGATTTATTAGAGGCAGTGCTCAAAGACGAATGTGGACAGGAGTTAGTAGATCTCCTTCGTCAACTCCGGTCCATGTGTTCACCTGAAGGGCAAGCGCCTAGAATGCCAGAAGCAGAAGTGCTTAAAGTGGTTGAGAAGCTGCAGTTAGATGAAGCGATTCGGGCTGCAAGAGCGTTTGCCCTATATTTTCAGCTCATCAATATTGTTGAACAGCATTATGAGCAGGAAGAAAGTATTGTCCGGACTCGCGGTGCAGCGCCAGCCCCCATCCCCCCTACAGATCATCAAGCCATTGAGAATACGCCGGGATCGCTGGCTGCAGAGTCCCCTTCTGAGCACCAAAATGGTCACACGGTGTTATCGGAACACAGCATTTTTGAAGCGACCTTGCGGGAACCCAATGCCGGAACCTTTGCATGGCTCTTTCCTAAGCTTAAGCAGTTAAATGTCCCGCCTCGTCATATCCAAGAAATTATCCAAACCCTAGATATTCAGCTTGTTTTCACCGCCCATCCAACGGAAATCGTGCGGCAGACTATTCGGGCTAAACAACGACGGATCGCCAAAATACTTGGCAAATTAGATGGAGCAGAAGTCGGCATAGCCAATCATACTCACTCCCAACTAGACGTAGATTCGCTGCGAGCTGAATTAACAGAGGAAGTTAGATTTTGGTGGAGAACAGATGAACTCCACCAATTCAGGCCCACGGTGTTAGACGAAGTTGAATATAGCCTTCACTACTTTCGGGAAGTTCTGTTCGACGCGATCCCGCAGCTGTACCATCGATTGTCCCAACATTTAAAACAGGCGTTCCCTCAGTTGACGCCCCCTCGCTATAACTTCTGTAAATTCGGGTCTTGGGTAGGTTCAGATCGGGATGGGAATCCTGCTGTTACCCCAGAAATTACTTGGCAAACGTCTTGCTATCAACGAAATTTAGTTCTAGAAAAGTACATTGAGGCCATCAAAAAACTGATCGATTTGCTGACTTTATCCCAATATTGGTGTGAGGTCCCCCCTGGCTTAGAAAAGTCTTTGGGACAGGATCAACTGCAAATGCCAGAGGTTTACGATCAGCTTTCCATTCGTTTTCTAGGAGAACCCTATCGATTTAAGCTGTCCTATATCCTCAAGCGTCTGGAGAATACCCGGGATCGCAATCAGCAGCAAGCCCAATTGATCGATTTCTCCCATCCACTTCATCCTCAAGGGATGAATGAGAATATCTATTATCCTGCTGCCCAAAACTTTTTGGCCGAGCTGAAGGTTGTTAAAGAGAATTTGCAGGCGACAGGGATAAACTGTCGAGAATTAGAGAACCTTATGGGTCAGGTTGAAATTTTTGGGTTCAATCTTACTCAATTAGATATTCGCCAGGAAAGTTCTTGCCATTCGGACGCCATTACTGAAATCGTCAATTATTTACAGATTTTGCCTAAGCCTTATAACGAGTTATCAGAACCAGAACGCTTAGAGTGGCTGGTCCAAGAATTAAAAACTCGTAGGCCTCTGATTCCCCCAGAACTCCCTTTCTCTGAGAAAACTCGAGAACTCATTAATACGTTTCGCATGATCCGACGATTGCAGGAAGAATTCGGCATAGAGATCTGCAGAACCTACGTGATCAGCATGAGTCATGAAGCCAGTGATTTGTTGGAAGTGCTGCTATTAGCGAAGGAATCCGGGCTGTTTGATCCGACAACAGCCACTGGGACATTGCATGCCATTCCGTTGTTTGAGACGGTGGACGATTTGCAACAGGCTCCCGGAGTTATGACCCAGCTCTTTGACTTAGATCTATATCGCAACTATCTTGTGGAGTCTTCAGGGCCTCATACAGCCCAACCGTCTTCTGAAGCTGATAGCAAGGAAGCTTCTCCTATCTCTCTTCAAGAGATTATGTTGGGGTATTCCGACAGCAATAAGGATTCTGGCTTTCTGAGCAGTAATTGGGAAATCTATAAGGCTCAGCAGCGACTGCAAGAAACTGCTGAACCCTATGGAATCTCTTTGCGCATTTTTCACGGTCGAGGCGGGTCAGTGGGGCGGGGAGGTGGCCCGGCCTATGAAGCAATCTTGGCCCAGCCTGGCTATAGCGTTAACGGCCGTATCAAAATTACGGAACAGGGAGAGGTGGTCGCCTCAAAGTATTCGTTACCTGAGCTAGCCCTCTACAACTTAGAAACCATTTCTACTGCAGTCATTCAGTCTAGTTTGTTGCGATCCACTATGGATAGCATTGAGCCTTGGCATGAAATTATGGAGGATTTGGCGGCGCGATCGCGTAAACGATACCGCGCGTTAATTTACGAACAAGAAGATCTCGTAGATTTCTTTTATGAGGTCACCCCCATTAATGAAATTAGTCAATTACAGCATGCGGCTCGACCTGCCCGTCGCCGAGCTGACAATCGGCGCACCCTAGATGGCCTTAGAGCAATTCCTTGGGTATTTAGCTGGACCCAAAGTCGGTTTCTGCTGCCTGCCTGGTATGGCGTGGGCACAGCCCTCCAAGATTTTTTGGATGAGAAATCCACTGAGCATCTGACGCTGCTGCAATATTTTTACAGCAAGTGGCCTTTCTTTAAAATGGTAATTTCCAAGGTAGAAATGACCCTGGCAAAGGTCGACTTACAAATTGCCCACCATTATCTGCAAGAGTTGACCAAGGCAGAAGATGTCGATCGGTTTGAACGACTGTTTGAACAAATTGCCCAAGAATATTATCTAACACGGGAAATGGTATCCAAAATCACAGGCAATCAGCAGCTTCTAGATGGAGATCCCAACCTCAAGCGCTCTGTGCATATCCGCAATGGCACTATCGTGCCCCTGGGCTTTTTGCAGGTCTCACTCTTGAAACGACTTAGACAACACCAAAGACAAAATCGAGTGGCTTTAGGAGCTGGCAACGTCAGCGAGAAAGACCTTCTTAGAGGTGCCTTACTCACTATCAACGGCATTGCTGCAGGCATGAGGAACACAGGTTGAGGACAGACACCTCAAACACGCACTATCCTCAAGGGTTGTTTTAATGGAGCTAAGCGGATTCGAACCGCTGACCCCCTGCATGCCATGCAGGTGCTCTACCAACTGAGCTATAGCCCCAGAACGTGAATGCCTATCATGCCTTGAAAAGTTATCAGTCGTCAAGAACTTTAGACAAATTGCCGTCACCAACACCTCATTCCAATTAGAGGAGGCTTCACAAAGCATTGCTAAATGCAGTTTTAGTTAAAGTTTTCATAACAAAAGTATATTTAGAGTTGTGTGATTGATTTAATTTTCTAATCACTTACGTTATGATCGGGTATACAAGAGTGCAGCCTTTAATTCAAACACGAATGGGTATGCCTATTCCCATTCTTCGTATGTAGCAATATGGGAGTCAATTATGAAACTCATCAATTTACTTTCTCTAAGCATCGAATATTTATCTGAGGCTGTTGGGCGCATTTTTGCTCCCAACGATGATCACTATCCAGCGACAGGCATGGTGCCCTTTTATGACGATCCCAACTCCCAAGCCATTTGGGTTGATTAAAGGATCAGAATTCAGGTAGGGGTGCTAATCGAGTCAGCCCGTTTAGGCAAGATCGTCGATGGCACCCTTCTGGTATCGAGTGACAGCATATTTAACAATTGCGATACAGACATAACCCATGACAGAAGGGCTTGTATGGTTGGCCTTACTTGGCGTCTTTATAGGACTAGCGAGAGCAGGTTGGCTTGAATATCGAAAAGTTGAAGCCTATCGACTATGGGCACAGTCCTTTGAACGAGCTAAATATGATATTTATGCTGTTCTAGGCCAGAAGGAGCAGACCTTAACTTGGGGGAAACCTACCCCCAAGGGCCCAATAGAGGTTCTTAGCTGTTCAATGGCCGATATTAACAATGTTTTCGTGCAGATTGACGGTCAATCCATCGATTTTCAGAACCCACCCCCAACAGGCAAACGCATTTTGTTGGAGTTACATCGTGGCGGTGAGCAACAACCTATTCAAATCCCGTTTACAGACGTGACGTTGGCGGTAGAATGGGCACAGTATCTACAGAAAACACTTCCAGAGTTGCCGGGTAGCTTCCTATAACAAGAATAGTTTCCCTGCTAGTACTTTGATTGTCCCTTTAGACGCTGTTCTCTTGCAATCTTCGGAAAACCTAGTATGCAATGCCCCTTTTGTCAGCATACAGATAGCCGGGTTTTGGAATCTCGCTCAGCAGAGGCAGGGCAAAGCGTTCGGCGGCGGCGAGAGTGTTTACAATGCAATCGCAGATTCACAACCTACGAACGGATCGAATTTGTACCCATCATTGTCATTAAGCGCAACCAAGACCGGGAATTATTTGATCGCTCCAAGTTACTCAAAGGGGTAGTAACTGCCTGTGAAAAAACGGGACTAATCGCCGTTCAACTAGAGACTTTAGTGGATGACGTTGAAGCTGAACTACAGCAGCGAGCAGTCAAGGAAGTGACTAGTACAGAGTTGGGAGAATCCGTCTTGACAAAGCTCAAGACCCTCAGTGAAGTAGCCTATGTCCGATTTGCTTCGGTTTATAGACAATTCCGAGGGATTCGAGATTTTGTGGATGAGCTGAACCAGATGAAAGAGTCAGGATCTGATCGGGGCCACAATAATCGCAGTGAGCACCCAGAAGAACCCTCCATGCCACCAACCACAGCTTACGTCGCCTCTCACAGCAGTCAGCACTAATCAAATCAGTCTCCCACCAGGATCCCACGCTTCTACCATTCCCTAAAAATTACAGAAATAATCGTTCAGGGTTCAGATATTGCGCTACGATGGTAGATCTAGTGCCAAATCTAGCTAGACAGATATCGAGAGTTCTCTAGATATCAACCCTGCGCTCCTAAAATTCAGGTCTCAACCGAGAAGGGAGGCGTCAATATCCACCATTAGTAAGAAAATACCTAGGAAAATTTGAGCATGGTCAATCGGGAAACCACACTGCCAGACATTGGCTTTACTCACGAAGACTTCGCTGCCTTACTGGACAAGTATGATTACCACTTCAACCCTGGTGATGTCGTAGCGGGTACAGTCTTCAGTCTGGAACCCAG
This sequence comes from uncultured Acaryochloris sp., assembly GCA_937941595.1. GTDB lineage: Bacteria > Cyanobacteriota > Cyanobacteriia > Thermosynechococcales > Thermosynechococcaceae > Acaryochloris. Next base: position 12,577 of record CALDHF010000322.1, read on the forward strand.
AGGGGCTCTGATTGACATCGGTGCAAAAACCGCAGCCTACATCCCCATTCAGGAGATGTCCATCAATCGGATTGAGAATCCTGATGAGGTGCTGCAATCGAACGAAACTCGCGAGTTCTTTATTCTCGCAGATGAGAATGAAGATGGGCAGTTAACCTTGTCCATTCGCCGCATTGAATATATGCGCGCTTGGGAGCGGGTCCGCCAGCTACAAACCGAAGATGCCACAGTCCGTTCAGCAGTGTTTGCCACCAACCGCGGTGGTGCCCTTGTTAGAATCGAAGGCTTACGGGGATTCATCCCTGGTTCTCACATCAGTACTCGGGCCGCTAAGGAAGATCTCATTGGCGAAGAGCTGCCACTAAAGTTTTTAGAAGTAGACGAAGAGCGCAATCGTCTCGTTCTCAGTCATCGCAGAGCCTTGGTTGAGCGCAAGATGAACCGATTAGAAGTCGGCGAGGTTGTGATCGGTACGGTTCGTGGCATCAAGCCCTACGGTGCCTTCATCGATATCGGCGGCGTCAGCGGTTTGCTGCACATTTCCGAGATTTCTCACGACCACATCGATACCCCTCACAGTGTTTTCAATGTCAATGATGATCTGAAAGTGATGATCATTGATCTAGATGCTGAGCGAGGTCGTATTTCTCTGTCTACCAAGCAACTGGAACCAGAACCCGGTGACATGGTGAAGAATCCTCAGCTTGTCTATGATAAAGCCGAGGAAATGGCTGAACGATATCGACAGCAGCTTCTTGCCCAACAAGAAGGAAATCAGGCTAGTGAAGAAGTAGAAGAAGTGGTGTCTGAAGAAGTCACGACTGAGCCAGAAGAGGCAACATCCCCTGCGTAAGCAGAGGTTCTTCTTCTCTGCTGGGATTGCTAGACTAAACTCGCAAGCCGAATACAATGGTGGTTAACCCAGTGGTTAGGTCATCTCGATTGCCTCGGTTGGCAATACCGTTAGGTGATCCGGCAGGTATTGGGCCAGAGGTGATTCTTAAAGCGCTCTCCCAACCTCTATTCACAGGTGTAGCTGATATCACCATTATTGGTGAACAGGCTGTGCTAAAGGCAGCCTATGAGCATCTCTCTCAACAGCGCGCAGTTGAAATGTCTCAGGCGCTAGTCGATCCAGCAAAGTTCCAAATCATTGATGTTCAATCCCATGGTTCATCCCAGATAGAGATGGGGCAAGTTTCTGATGCGACAGGGGCTGCGAGTTATGCCTATTTATCTAGGGCGATTGAGGGTGCTCTTCAAGGAGAGTTCGAAGGGATTGTCACCGGACCCATTGCCAAATCGGCATGGAAAGGGGCAGGGTATCACTATCCTGGCCAAACTGAACGGTTAGCAGAACGAGCAGCGGCATCCGAGTACGGCATGTTTTTTGTCGCGTCTTCTCCTTATACGGGTTGGCAACTCCGAACCTTGCTGGCTACTACTCACATCCCGTTATCGGATGTGCCCCAACGGTTATCTCCAGGGTTGCTAACCTGGAAGTTAAAGCTGTTGATCAATACGTTGCGTCAGGATTTTGGGATTGTTCGTCCTCGGGTTGCGATCGCGGGTCTGAATCCTCACAGTGGTGAACAAGGCCAGTTGGGGTCAGAGGAAGTAGAGTGGTTAATTCCCTGGATACAGGACATGCGATCGCAGTTTCCAGACCTAACTTTAGCGGGTCCCATTCCTCCCGATACCCTATGGGTGGCTCCTGGACAGGCATGGTATGGTCAACCAGCCGGGGCCAGCACTTTTAAGACCTCCACCTTTGATGCTTATCTCGCCCTCTATCACGACCAGGGATTGATACCCGTCAAGCTAATGGCTTTCGATCGGGCCGTGAATACGACCATCGGCTTGCCGTTTGTCCGCACCTCTCCAGATCATGGCACCGCTTTTGATATAGCCGGACAGGGGATTGCAGACCCAACCAGTATGATTGCCGCCATCCAACTCGCAGCCCATTTAACCCAGCAACGCCAACTTAACGTCTCACAATAAAACGCCCCGTTTCTGTTGTTCGCGCTCCATGGCCTGAAACAGGGCCAGAAAGTTACGCTGACCAAACCCTCGGGCCTGACGTTGTCGTTCAATCAGTTCAAAGAAGAAAGTGGGCTGCTTAAAAATAGGATGGGTAAAGGTTTGCAGCAAGATCCCTGATTCCGGCCCCCCTTCAAAGTCCACCAGAATATTCTGCTGTTCAATCGCTGCCCAATTGAGATCAGCATCATGATGTTCAAGCTGCTCCCGCAATTGCTGATAGTAACTGGGAGGAATGTCTAGCATCGTCAGTCCCCTTCGGCTCAGGTCGGTGACCAGATCCACAATATTCGATGTTCCTAGAGCAATATGTTGAATCCCTGACCCCTGATTCACATCTAAAAACTCTTGGATCTGAGAATTCATCGAGGTCGGTTCATTAATCGGAAACTTGATTTGCCCCTGAGGATGGATGAGAACTTCACTCCGCAGACCAGACCGATGGGTTTGAATATCAAAATATCGATGGGTTTGGAACCCAAACATCTGCTGATACCAGCTCACAGCCGATTGCAGCTCATTGTTTCCGACATTAAGAACCGCATGATCAATCTGCAAGAAAGCGCTAGACTCTGGACTAGCAGTAGAAACTCTCTTGGTTTGATAGGGTCCAACCGACATCATCAAGGCAGACGGCAAGACCGTCGTTTGTCCACTCCGCTCCACTAGAGTATGTTCCAAAGCTCCCCAGCCCTTGACCTTGCCCCAGCAGAGTATTCCTTGCCTCTGCCGATCGACGGTTAACGGTTGCAGAATAGTGGCCCCTTGCTGTTCTGCTTGGGTCAGAGATGCTTGAACATCCCTGACGCGAAAGGCCAGATCAAATACTCCAGGAGAATGATGTTGAAGATATTGGGCAACAGCACTCTTAGCACTTAGAGGACTTGAGAACACACAGAAAATCCTGCCAGCCCCTACCAGTTCTACTTGCTCTTCTGGAGTGGTTGCACTGCCTAGATACTGAAAGCCAAGAACCTTGGTAAACCAATGACGGCAGCGTTTCGCATCATGAACATAAAAATGAATATGATCAAAATCCATAGATCACGAATACCATTCCTGAACTGAAGTTTAGAAAAGTGATCTGAACAACTGCTAGCAAGAGATTCCTGTCTAGGTTGAGACCAACGGGTCGCTTGATGGCAACATTGGCAACGACCCCTTAAACCTTAGCGAATCCTTAGAGTTAGGGTTATGGTCTTCACAATAAAACAACTTTTTGAGATTGATATTGCCTGCCTGTATTGCAATCTTCCTTTATCAAGAACTTTTCATACCTATATCAAGGGCTTCTCATACCTGAAATTGAACAAACTAGATGTGTCGTTCCATCTCTACTATCAGATGGGAGGAAAAACTGACAAATGACAACGCCATAGAAAATAACAGCGCTGGACTTAATAGTCTTGGTCAAACCATAGTAAGGAACGTTAAAACCATGAGTTATCTCGGGATTATGATTGCGATCGCAATCATCACTGCAGTTATTTAGCTGGCCATTCAAACCCAAAAAGATCACCATTCAGACTCTCACCCAGAAGACATCATCAAACTGCCTCTGGCTCTTTAGATTAATCTTGACGATTAAGCAAATCAACGACCACGTTCAAATTGCAACTCCTGCTAAATCCGACCGACTCCCCCCCCGAAACGGGTATATCTATCATGCTAGCCACCAGGAGTAGTTGGTCAAAGCCTCAACATCCCTGCCCCAGCCAGAGGCTAAAGGAATGATATAGGCGGTAGTTCTTTTCACAGCATCACTAGGATTAGAGTGGCATCCTATCTTATAATGATGGCTCCCAAATTATGGCGTCAATCGCTACATGCTATTACTGATAAAGAATTAGCTGTTATAGAAATGCATCGTTCAGGAATTCCTGCGAGCATTACACTAGCTCAAGGTTTGCATGAATCAGCAAGTGGTCAAAGCGATTTAGCCGTCCGAGCAAACAATCACTTTGGAA
>CALDHF010000323.1 GCA_937941595.1 uncultured Acaryochloris sp.
GTAGGAGTCTGGGCCGTGTCTCAGTCCCAGTGTGGCTGATCGTCCTCTCAGACCAGCTACTGATCGACGTCTTGGTAGGCCGTTACCCCACCAACTAACTAATCAGACGCGAGCTCATCTTCAGGCGAAAAAACTTTCACCCTAAGGCACATCCGGTATTAGCAGTCGTTTCCAACTGTTGTCCCAGACCTGAAGGTAGATTCTCACGCGTTACTCACCCGTCCGCCACTCGCCACCAAGGAGCAAGCTCCTCGTGCTGCCGTTCGACTTGCATGTGTTAAGCATACCGCCAGCGTTCATCCTGAGCCAGGATCAAACTCTCCATGTGATTGAGAATTTGTATCTGAAATTATCTTTTGTTGAAGTGATTCTAAAAGTTAGGAATTTTACTCCCCAACCCCAAAATACTTCGACGAGGTTGTTTGTCTTAAATCTTTCAAACTATTGATTTGTCTAGGTTCGGGGCGCTTTCAAAAGGCGAACCTCTTTTCGAGCGCTTGACCAATATAACAACGCTACCAAGTGATGTCAAGCATTTTCTCGAAATAAATTAAAAGGCGCCTCAAACGGGTTGCTGAGTACTTTTCAGATTTACAAAACCGCCTGTCGACAGTGATTCAGACTTCAAAATTGATGATGTGAGTCCTCCTCTACCTAATAAGTAGCCATAAACAACAGATACACAATCAATTTTTTTGAAAATATCTCTGTTTATCCTTATCTTTGGATCCTAATTCAGAAGGGGATCGTCATCTACCAGTAAGATTCTCTTGTAATGCAAACGTATTTCTGCCTGAACTTATGTTGTCCCTGCTCTCTGCTCTACTTCTTGCCCAGTCTTCTACCCCGGCCCCACCCGAGGTTATTGTGCATCCTCAAGAGGTCAGACCTTTAACAGGTCAACTAGACAATGTGATGGTTTTTAATAGTAATAGTCCGGAGGTGGTGCAAACAGAAGGCATCTTACTCTCTACTTTTCCACCGGCTGATCAAGCGGTGCCTTCGGCCCACCTCAACCAGCCTTTGACAGGACGGTTTGATGTTTTTGCCCACCATATAGCCAAGGCAACGGATCCTGATGACCTGAAAACCCTTTATATGGGAATTGTCCTACACAATCCCAGCCAAAAACCAGTGAGTGTAGATGTGCTGCATGGTGCTAGCTATCTCAGCCAACCGGATGCTCCATTTATTGAATTGGATGGCTATTTACTCAATCCAACTGGGGCAATTTATGCAGGTCCTGGAGACCGAGCCACAAATGACGTTTTACGGGGCAAACGACAAAACAGTTGGCCTGCACAGATCAAGATTCCTGCGGGCGAAAGTCGGATGCTTTTGAATGTTCCTATTCCCGTGAAGGAGTTAGATCCTCCGATTAATGGTCGCTCTACCTTGGCGAGATTACGTAGTAATGGGCAAGTCTATGCAGCTAGTCTTGCCATGTTTGCTCCGACTAATGCCGACGGAACGGAACGAGCGCCGACACTCACAGAATGGAAAAAGCTACTCAAGGAGGGAAAACTCGCTGGCCCCCGAGATAAAGCACCTACCCCCCCGAAACAAACGGGTCCCCTAGCCTATGGTCGGGTTGCAGGAGTTGCCAAAGGGTCTGTTTGGCGGGCTCAGCTCAGTGACCCTGACACGAAGGGCTATACCCTCAAGATTCCAGAAGCTGGGAAAGCCTATTCCTATGTTTTAAGTAGTGTTGACCGTGGGGCATTTGGGACTCAGCAAATCCAAAGCGCGCCTATGATTGTTCGTTATCCAGACACGGCCTACGCTGCCCATGGTAATTATGGCATTCAATATAGTCTGAGCTTGCCGCTCCACAATTCCACAGACCAATCTCAGAAAGTGGCGATTATCCTGCAAACACCAGTCAAAAATGACGAGAGTCAAGGCAATCTTCAATTTTTTGAGCCTCCTGCCAAACAGGTGTTCTTTCGAGGCACAATTAGAGCCCGTTATCAAGATGACCAGGGACGACCTCAAACTCGCTATGTACATTTAGTACAGCATCGAGGGGAACAAGCCAAACCAATAGTAGAGATGGAGCTAAATTCCCAGGATATCCGGTTGGTACAAATCGATTTCATCTATCCACCCGACTCAACTCCCCCACAGGTGTTGACGGTGCAGACTCAGGAGTAGCAAAGCAAATCTTGAGCTTATGTATGACGCCTTTGGTGCCACTGCCAAGCATGGGTGAGAATCAGTTCTAGATCGGCATATTGAGGTTGCCAGTTCAAAACCTTACGGGCCTTGGCTGCGCTGCCTATGAGGATTGCGGGGTCACCTGCCCGTCGATAGCCTTCTATGACAGGAATAGGTAGGCCCGTCACTTTTTTGGCCATGTCAATGACTTCTCGTACTGAAAACCCATCACCATTCCCCAGGTTAAAGACGCTAGTTTCGCCACCTGCTAATAGATATTCCAAGCCCAGAACATGGGCTTGGGCTAAGTCAGTGACATGGATATAGTCACGAACACAGGTGCCATCTGAGGTTTTGTAATCGGTACCAAAGATGGTGATGTTATCTCTCTTTCCCATCGCGGTCAATAAGACTAGGGGAATTAAATGGGTTTCTGGATTGTGATCTTCTCCTAAGCGACCTTCTGGATCTGCTCCTGCAGCATTGAAGTAGCGAAATCGAACGGATCGCAGTCCGTACGCTTGATCAAAATCTGAGAGGATTTTTTCAACCATGAATTTGGTCATCCCGTAGGGATTGATCGGATCCTGGGGATGTTCTTCTGGGATCGGAATCTGATGGGGATTACCGTAGGACGCACAGGTAGAGGAAAAGACAAAGTGAGATACGTTGGCCGCTAACATTGCTTCTAATAGGGTCAAGGTACCTAAAACATTATTCCGATAGTACTTAGCGGGATCGTCTACAGATTCCCCAACATAGGCATAGGCCGCAAAATGAATGACGGCGGCAATATCATGCTGGGCAAAAACTTGGTCTAGGAGGGTGCGATCGCAAATGTCCCCACAAATAAACTCAACCTTTAAGACCGACTCCACGAGATCGCGATGACCGTAGACAAGATTATCAAATACAATCACTGCATAGCCTGCTTGTTGCAAAGCCAGAACAGTATGAGATCCGATGTAACCGGCGCCCCCAGTTACCAACACAGTGGGTTTATTCATTTATGCAGACTATTGTAAGAAACCTTATTTAGCTTTGATCAACCAATTCATCACCTGTTCTCCCAAAGAAGTATCGTCTAAACGATCAATCTCACGGATACCAGTGGGACTCGTGACATTTATTTCTGTCAAGTATCCACCAATAATGTCAATGCCGACAAACATCAAACCATCTCGCTGCAGAGCAGGCATCAGTTGAGCGCAAATTTCTTTGTCTCTATCTGTCACCTGTGCTTGAGCCACACGTCCCCCGGTTGCCATATTGCCTCTAAATTCTTGACCTCGTGGAATTCGGTTCACAGCGCCAATGGGCTCACCCTCTAATAGGATGATCCGTTTATCTCCCTGTTGAGCTTCGGGCAAATAGATTTGAACCATTACGGGTTCTTGCCCTCGATGGGTACTAATTTCAATCAGTGAATTGAGATTGCGATCATCAGCCTGCAGCAGCAGAATTCCTTCTCCTGCCTTACCGCCTAAAGGCTTGAGTACTGCCATCCCCTTTGCCTGCACAAAATTGAGAATGACGTCTTTGCTCTGGCTAACGATGGTTTCAGGAATAGCATCCCTAAACTGCAACGCATACATTTTCTCGTTGGCAGCTCTCAGCCCTCGGGGATGGTTAATGACCAACGTGCGATGGGGGGCAACATAGTCCAGCACGTAGGTGGCATAGAGATAGGTTACAGTCACGGGTGGATCTTTCCGTATCCAGACCGCATCCATATTTGCTAGGGGTTGAAATTGGGAGGGTCCCAAAGAAAACCATTTCTCGGATGCCTTCCACACACCATCAACCAGACGAACAGGCTGGAGAGAGACGGAGGTAAGGGTCGCCCAAGCCTGGCCATCAATGACACTGAGTTGATCAAATTGGGTAATCCATACTTCATGCTCGGCGGTTTGAGCAGCCTCCATTAAAGCGATGCTGGTGTCATGTCCAGGATCAAGTCTATGGATGGGATCGATAATGAATGCGAGCTTCACACAGCACCTTAAGCTTGCAACAGCGGATCCAGTTTACCCTGTCCTTCTAGATCATAGAGGTCATCGCAGCCACCAATATGCTGATCATCGATGAAGATTTGTGGCAGCGATCGCCGTCCTAAGGCTCGGTCAGCCATTTCAGAGCGAGCCATCTCATCTCCATCAATTCCATATTCAGCGTAATTAATATTCTTGTGATCCAATAGCTGCTTGGCTTGGATACAAAAGGGGCAAGTGGCCCAAGTATAAATTTCTACTTTCGCAGTCATAGATATATTAGGTATCAGAAGGTATCAGAAACTTATCCAAATAAACCAGCAACGGCCCGTCCCATATTATTAGGTTGCAGGGCATCAACGGCTGCTGTCGGCTCAAAACCACAATGCACCATGCAATCTTGGCACTTGGGATTGCCACTGGCACGACCATATTGGTCCCAGTCGGTCTTATCCAACAACTCTTGATAAGACTTGTAGTGACCTTCATTAAGAAGATAACAGGGTTTTTGCCACCCTAAAACGCTATAGCTAGGACTTCCCCAGGGCGTGCATTCGTAATCTTTCTCTCCAGTCAAGAAATCTAGAAACAAAGGATTATGGTTAAAATTCCATTTCTTTTGGCCGGATTGCAGAGGAGACAAAATTTGTCGAAATAGGGATCGAGTTTGCTCTCTCTTCAAAAAATGTTCTTGATCCGGTGCCCATTCATAGCTATACCCTGGAGAGATGGTCATGCCATCTATGCCTAAAGAAGTAACGAAATCAAAAAACTCGTGCATTTCTTGGGGATTGGCGCCTTCGAACACGGTGGTGTTGGTATTCACCCGAAATCCTTGAGCTTTGGCAGCTTTAATCGCTTTTATAGCCACATCAAAAACGCCTTCTCGATCTACACATTGATCGTGATGTTCTTGCAGACCATCCAAATGCACCATAAAGCTGAAATATGGAGAGGGCTTAAATTTGTGGAGGTTACGCTCTAGTAAGATGCCATTGGTGCAAAGGTAGATATACTTGCGGCGGTCAATCAACCCAGCCACAATTTCTTCAATTTGAGGGTGAAGTAACGGCTCACCCCCAGGAATCGACACGACTGGCGCCCCACATTCCTCCACTGCAGCAAAACATTCTGCAGGGGATAGATTCTGACGAAGAACCTCAGGAGGATGTTGGATCTTGCCACAACCAGTGCAGGCCAGATTACACCGGAATAGAGGTTCAAGCATGAGCACGAGGGGAAATTGCTTGCGCCCCTTCATTCGTTGGGTAACGATATAGGTTCCAATTTCTAATGCTTCTTTCAAACTCACTGACATGTGTTCAACTCCTTACAACCACTTTTTTGCCAACGCTCCTTGGCAGAAACTATAACATTTTGTAAAGTCATGAATGTGACCCTGATCGTATTGGACCTATTGACGGAGGATAGCTCAATTTTCTCCATCATTCCGTCTCAGTCCCATCAACCCTCCAATTTTTTGGGATGCACAATAGTCTCACAATGGCTGTCGAAAATAGAAATAATCTGCACTCAGTAGCACTCTTTCTCAATCTATCGCTTGTAAACTACAACCCCAGACCGCTCAGAGTAACGCTGTGCATTCTAGCAACCCTATCTTATTTTCAGCAGAATCTCATAGGGCAGACACAGACATATTTTGGACTCAATGTTGAAGGGGTCCGCTTGTCCAAGCTGATGGGAGACTGATCACTTTTGGCCAGAGAATGTCTGTTTATGATGATTTCTCGGGCAATATAGAAAGCGATATCGGTTTGCACTACTAAACTGGATGCGTCGACCTGCTTTTCAAAAGAGTTAGGGCTATGGAGATAATGAACCTCATTTTTTCGATATTTTGATAGACTTTTGCTCTTTTTGAGGAGATCAACAATTGGGCATCCGCAAGGGTATGATTTTTCAAGATGGACTAAATACTCTCTAGTATCTGAGACTGAGACACGATGAGGTCCTGCTCAAGAAAAGCATCCCTACATAATCCATAGTTAAACTGCACTTTAGCTAGTTACCAAATCTGCAAACTTCAATGTGATTTGTTTATGATGAGCTATACAACTGAAACAGAGTCTGACATGTCTACTGAAGATGGAAACCTTAACTATATAGATGTCATTGAAACTGTCATCTCTAGTCTTGATCAACACAATAATGTTTTAGTAAATGCTTCCCAAGATGGACATATCTGGAAGTTCAAGTATGGCTCGGTTGATGTCTATATTCAGTTAACAGGCAGCTTAGAAGACGATACGTTTACGGTCTGGTCACCTGTATTACAGCTCCCTGTGCAGAACGAAACTCATCTCATGCGCAAGTTGCTGGAGTTGAACTGGCTGAGTACGTTTGAAGCTCATTTCAGTCTGTTTAACCAGCAGATTGTAGCGGTTACAAGCCGATCCGTTGCGGACTTGTCACCTGGTGAGATTTCCCACTTAATTACCTTGGTTGCCTCCATCGCTGATGACCACGATGATGGCCTACAATCTGAGTTTCCAGCAGCAACTGTCTAAGCTTTGAACTGGCGTCTCATTCCTATCTTGGATGCTTCAGGTCCAACCCAAATGGCTATTGATAGCTGGATCTTTGATCAATGCCACCGAGGATTGATGCCCCCGACCCTCCGGTTTTATACCTGGTCACCCGCAGCGATTTCGCTGGGCAGAAATCAGCGGTCTTGGCCTGCTCATTGGCCAGATGTTTCTTGGCAACAGCAACCCGTAGATCTGGTCCGGCGACCGACGGGGGGGCGAGCCGTTTTGCACGCGGGTGATTTGACGTATGCGATCGCACATTCAATACCAATCCGCAATCGCCGCCAAGCCTATGAACACCTTTGCCAATTTCTGATTCAGGGATGGCAAACCTTAGGGGTTCAGCTCCAATTTGGGCAAGCTCGCCGCAACTACACTGCCCATGTCAACTGTTTTTCTACTGCAACCCGTGCTGATTTAGTGCTAGCGAATGGCTACAAGCTCATTGGCAGTGCTCAAGCTTGGCAAGGTCAGACCGTTTTGCAACATGGCTCCATGCGATTGCATCCGGACCAAAAACTCGCCACCCAAGTGTTTGGGATGGCTCCTAATAAAGACCAATGGATTCCTGCTCAGATTCCCAATTTTTCTGTGGATGAGATTATCAATTCGTTGATCCAGGCTGCTGAGATCTGCTTCGATGCCCAATTTGAGCTGCAACCACTCTGTGCACAAGAATGGGATGCCATCACCACAGTCATGACAGCCCACCCCCCCTTAATTCACCCAAACCAAACCTAAACCACTTAATGACTGCTGGTCTCTGGGGTAGGGGCAGATGAAGTCGCCACCACATCCGCCATCACCGTCCGGGCAATGGCCGGGAGTTGTAGCGAACTGGGGTAGCTTCCCTCTTCTTTGATGCGACGAATATCGTCTTCGGAAATGGGTAAATTCAGCTTATTTGCCAAGGCCTTGACCGTATCACCTCGATCAATAATGCCAGCAACGGCATCGGCGGGTGATAATACGGTAATGAGTTGCAAGCGTTCCGCTTCTAAGCGTTCGATCACCTCAATCATCGGGGTATCTTGACGAACGGTGGGAATTTGCTGCAACGAACGCACCACGGACTGCACGGGTTGAACGTCCCATTGGCTCCGCTCAACGGTGTTTAAACCGTCAACATCGACAATGCCTCGGTAGCGTCCCTCTGCCGACGCAAAATAGGCAGACCGGCGCATGTTATCCAACAAATAGTCATCTGCAAATTGACGGAGAGATTTTTCGGCATCTACCACCCTAAAATCCCGAGTCATGGCATCTTGGGCCTGCAATTGTAATAAGGCTTCTTGCAACTGGGTATAGCGCTCATAAGTATAGGCATTGCGAAGGCCAAACCAGCCCAGCATGGTAATCCATATGCCGCTCACCTGACCTAATAAGAAGGTAAAGGCTAAGCCTAAAGTGACCGCAATCCAACCTAATGCCTGGCCCACTCGCGCCGCCCAGCGCACCCCTTGCAAACGATTACCTGTCGCTTTCCAGACAATGGCCTTCAGAATTTGGCCGCCATCTAGGGGTAAGCCTGGAATCAAATTAAACAGGGCTAAGACCAAATTGATTTCTCCCAGGCTTTGCAACAAGACTTGTAATGGCGACTCAGCAGCCGAAAATTCAGCAATCAGATTCAGTAACAGGAAGATACTTAGACTGACAGCTGGACCTGCGATCGCAATCTGAAACGCATGCCCTGGGGTCTTAGCCTCCTCATCGATAGCAGCGATTCCCCCAAACAAAAACAAGGTAATAGAATTCACTTTTATACCTTGGGAACGCGCCACCAAACTATGTCCAAGTTCATGTAACAGCACAGAGACAAAGAGCAATAATGCCATAGCAAAGCCAACGATCCAGGCTGTCCCTGCTAACCAGTTGGGGTACATTTGCTGCCAAGACACCCCATTTGCAAACGTCACCAAAGCTAATATCAGAAACCAAGATGAGTCAACATAAAACGGAATGCCAAAAATAGCACCAACTTGCCAGTTTTTGTTTGAACTTTGCTGCATAACAGGTGTCTCAATGAAGACTTACTTCTTATGGTAGTATTCGCGTTCTTGTGTTGAGTGTAGAGCCGATGTAGTGAATTCCTCACACTCTTCAAGATTGTTTAGCAATAGAGCAGTACACCATCTAGAAATGCTTGCTATTTGTGCCCAGGCATTCTCTTGTACCAATCCATCATCCGCATGGGAACACTAGCAAAGAGCGACAACAAGACTCTGAGCAAAGATCACTGCGTAGTCAGCAGTTACCCAGCTTGCAAGAGAACAGATAACTGCTTATGTTTGATTCCCAAAATCTTCCTGAAGAGGAATATACAGTAGCGTTTAGCCATAAACCAGACAGTGCGGCAACAAAGTTGCACAGTATTGATCCACTGATCCCAACACAACGGCAAACCTACCATATCCTTGCAATTGAGCTAAACAATACCAAGCAACTCATTTCCCTAGAAGATGCCACCTATACGATTGGCCGTCACAAAGCTAATGCCATCGTTTTAGACAACCAAACTGTTTCTCGAAACCATGCATTTTTACTCCGAATTTGCGATGCTCAAACCCATCAGCAGTCTTTTCGGATTATTGATGGAGATCTCAACGGTAAGCGCAGCCACAATGGTTTATGGATCAATGGCAAACGATGCTTCATCCATGATTTAAATGACCATGACGTTATTTCTTTTGGTGAGAATATTCACGCTACCTATATTTCGACGTCTAACCTCAGCGATCCTAGAATCTCCTGCAATCAGAATGTCTTATCCCTGCCCATCCCTTTACCGAGAACCACGTTAAAACCAGAATCTACCCTCTTTCATAAATCTACTCTGGGAAATGCGCAATGGGTTCAAGATCATCTGATTAAGCAAAACCCAGGTGATGCGGCATTCGTTCGCCTCTGCTCATTCCCAGAATTAACGCCTCTCCCCATCATTGAAACTGACCTAGACGGCAACATTACTTACATCAACCCTGCCGCTACCACTCAGTTCCCCGAGTTAAAGACGGTTCTGCGCCACCCCCTGACTGAGGGCTTATACGACACAATTTTGCAGGAGCAAACAGAATATGTCGTCAGGGAAATTGAAATAGGAAATTACATTTATGAACAAGCCATCTACTGCATTTTGCAAAGTGGTCTCATTCGCAGCTATTTAATTGATATTAGCCAGCATCGACAAATCGAGCAGCAATTACGGCTAAGCGAAGCCCGCTATGCGGCAGCGGCCAAAGGGGCCAATGATGGTCTATGGGATTGGGATCTGCACACCAATACTATTTACTTTTCTGATCGCTGGAAAGATATGCTGGGCTATACGAATCAGGACATCGGTGACAGTCCCAATGAATGGCTTGATCGGATTCATCCTCAAGATAAACATCGGGTTTCAGAAGAATTATCGATGCATTTAAGAGGTGAGACACCTCAATTTGAATGCGAATACCGCATTCTTCACCAGAATAATCAGTACCTGTGGTTTAGATGCCGGGGGCTTGCCCTTCGCAATGCTGACAATCAAGCCTTTAGAATTGCCGGGTCTCAAACAGATGTCACGGCGTACTATTCCACCCGCGCCAAGCTTGAATACAAAGCCCATCATGATGAAATGACCCAGTTACCCAACCGGGTCGTGTTTATGGATCGGTTATCCCATGCCTTTCACATCGCTACATGCCACAAGGATCGGACCTTTGCAGTCCTTTTTCTCGACCTTGATCGGTTCAAATTAATCAACGATAGCTTAGGTCACACCGTTGGTGACCAACTCTTGATTGAAGTTTCTAAGCGGTTGCAAGACTGCATTCGCAAGCAGGACACCATTGCCCGCTTTGGCGGCGATGAATTTGCAATTCTCCTAGATGGAATTGAAGACACGGATGAAGCCATACAGATCGCCCAGAGAATCTTGAAGGCTTTGAAAACCACTGTCTCTCTTGAGAAGCATGAGGTGTACACCAGTGCCAGTATTGGCATTGCTGTTTCTAGTTCCGACTATCAATCACCAGAAGAACTGCTCCAAGATGCAGATACCGCTATGTATCGTGCAAAAAAGCAGGGCAAGAATTGCTTTGAGGTGTTTAGCTCAGGAATGCGAGTCCAGGTTAGCACTCAACTCCAGTTAGAAACCGACTTGCAGCAAGCTATCCAAAACAATGAATTGCACTTGGTCTATCAACCCATCGTTGATCTAAAAACCGAGAACACAGTGGGGTTTGAAGCATTACTCCGATGGCACCATACTCAACGAGGTTTGGTGCCTCCCTCAGAATTCATCCCAGTCGCAGAAGATGCAGGTCTGATGGTCTCTATCGATTGGTGGGTCTTAAACAGAGCCTGCCAACAAATGACGCATTGGCTACACACCTACCCTAATGCAACTGGCCTGACGGTCAATGTCAATATTTCAGCTCAACAGTTCTTGCAACCCAATTTTTGTGACAAAGTAATGGCCATTGTCCAAGAAACGGGAATGCAGCCCCATCATCTCAAATTGGAAATTACTGAGGGCGTCATTTTGAGTAATGCCCCCAATATTGCTGAACAGTTAAGACAGCTCAAAGACTTTGGCATTCGTTTAGCCATTGATGATTTTGGGACCGGCTACTCTTCCTTGAGCTATCTTTATGCCTTCCCACTGGATGTCTTAAAAATAGATTATTCCTTCGTTGCCCGCATGGATCAAGACAATGGTTTGGAAATTGTCCGCACGATTGTCAATTTGGGCCAAAATCTCAAGATGGAAGTTGTGGCAGAAGGCGTTGAGACCCGAACTCAACAGCAGTATTTACAAGAAATGGGCTGCGAATTTGCCCAGGGCTACCTATTTTCCCGCCCACTGCAACATGAAGCGGTGGAAGCACTACTCACTAGCTAGGAAAGCTTCTAACACCTTCTCTTTCGACTCCAATCACTATTTCTCCAGCAATGTCAAATTGGTATGCTTGCCTCAAATTAATGTTGGAGGTTTCTAAAACTCTAACCAGAGGCAAACTCTTAGTTTGAATTTAAAGGGATGTCCTTGATAATATCCGTAACCAATTTACTGATCTCAGTGGAGTAATGGGACAAATGCCACTGTGTCATCACGTAGGTAAATCCCACAAAGAATGGCAGAAATGGCAGCCACAGCCCTCCTCCCTCCTTGGCTACTAACAGCAGAAAACCCAGCACAAAAGCCAAGCTGTACGATAGGCCAAAAATATCTCGACGGCTCAACTGAATCAATAACTGCACCACCAGTTGTTCTCTCTGATTATCCAGAGAACCTCGCGTCCGAAAACAAAACTGGCGGTAAGCTTTGGGCCCGTGCAAAATAAACTGGTTGTTGTTGATATGCCCCCAATAATGTCGAGATACTTGCCAAAAGCCACCCCTCAGAAAAATATCATCAGCAAAAGCCTCGTCTAATCGCTGACAGGCTTGCTCCATAGGCGCAGCCAGAGTCAGGGTGATCTGCCGATGTGGCATCAATTGATGGAAAAAAGATAGTTTGAATGGATCTGGTTGCTGTTGCATTTTTCAACCCTCTTCACGCCTGCGCTACAAATAAGGCTCCACTAAATTCTCTCCAATGAAGGAGTTTAGTGATTTGAGCAGGGTCACAAAGCATCTTTGTACTCGATCAC
>CALDHF010000324.1 GCA_937941595.1 uncultured Acaryochloris sp.
TTATTAGAGAGCGATTTTTGCATGATCCTGTCTTTCAAGCATGGATACAAAGAGCATTTCGCCTAGAAATAAGTGATGAACTTATCAATGAAGATGCAAAAAATATCCATTCTCCAACGTTTATTATTTGTGGAGAGTCAGACGAAACCATTCCAGTTGAATTTGGGGAACACCTTGAAGCAAACATCTCTAAAGCAAAATTACATGTTATTCCAGGTGCAGACCATCAACTTCCCTCGAAATATTTCCAGATATTATCTGACTTGACTCTAGATTTTGTTAGTGGTGTCGAGGCATAAATGGAGTCAAGAAACTTTCGTTGTTTTATACATCAATGAATCAATGCGCTAGTGGAGTAACCAATGAACTCCCTAATTGACGTCTTCAAGTCAAGACCTAGCTTGCGTAAAGTGTCAGGCAATTAGCGTCATTGGCTCGGACTTTTTCGAAAACCTTCTGAGATGATGTTATACGCGACGGTCAATCTCATACTCAAAAAGCCAGCCTAAATCTTTTCAAATACTCTCTAATAAATCGGATATTCATATGAGAGTGAGGGGTTGACCTAGGTATCATCTGGACTTCGATAACGCATAGGTATAGATAAAAAGACACTCTATCTATAGAGAGAATTTCTTCGTGCCGAGATGGAACTCATTAAGTCTCCAGAGGGATTCGTTACCCCATCCTCCTGAAGTAAATATGAATATAAGTTTACTCAGTGTGTTCTCACACCCATACCCACAAAGGAGGGGACTATGCGTCCTTTTTATTCCAAAATTCTTCGTCGGTCTTTATGCTCCCTGGCCCTATCTTTAGCAGTATTGATTGGCAGTCTAGGAGCACTACCAACTGCGGCAATGGCTGCTAACCAACCCCAGTTGATGGCTTTATTTGGTTCTAACCGGGCAGAGCAGTTGGACGATATGGCCAAGACGGACGTTGATAAAACCTTTGGTGCAGGTACCAGTAACAAAGCCGAAGGTGCAGTCAAGCAAGCTCAAGGAAAAGCACAAAGAGATATCCAAAACACTAAAGGTTCTCTGAAAGAAGCCCAAGGAAAAGCCAAACAAGACATTGGCCGCACCCAAAGTGCAGTGGGAGACTTGGAGCAAAACGTTGAATCGGCTACTGACGATGCTCAAGATGCAGTGAAAGGATTCTTCGGTCAGTAGTTGCACAACTTTTCACGCTGATATTTCATCATCAACATTTAGATACGAAAAATTATTGGAGATTTATTCATGACTACGATCCGTACATTCTTTGCCCAAACAGCCAGAGGAATGGTTGTTGCTTTTGCCTGCGGCCTGTTTCTACTGTCCAGTGCTCTACCTGCTGCTGCTATCAGCGGTAGCTCCACCAGTTCACCCTCCAAAGGGTTACCCAACATGAAAAATATTCAGGAAAATACTGAAGAGTTTCAGGCTGGTTATAACCGCATGCCAGGTATGAAGGAAACCCAGGAGCGGGCAGCGGGTGGTTTAAATTCAGTACAAGGCAGCGCTGACCAAGACAAAATGCTCAGCCCCGAAGATGCTGAGGGGGCCACGACAACTGTGGAGAATATGCAGAAAGGTTTGGATAAGCTATTAGGAAACAGTTAATTCAGGCATCTCTAGATGCAATAGACAACGTTCTTGGTTAGCCATCAAGAACGTTTTTTGCACCATTGGATAGTCATCAGTACAGATCATTCAAACTTGGGGATGAAGCTTACTCCCTCTCGCAGCAATTTTTCCAAAAGGAGGATAAATGACAACAATTGAATATGATCAGACACCACCCGAATATCAACGAGCGTTAGGTGTGTTCGCACGGCGGACTGACGCAGAGTCAGCAGTAACGGACTTGCAGGCTAACAACTTCCCCCTCGAAAAGCTCTCGGTGATTGCTAAGGACAATACCCTCTCTGATGAGATGGAAGGCGTGGAAGTAAAGGAGCAAGCTGGACAATCCACAGAAGATACTGCAACAACAGGAGCTATTGCAGGAGGAGCACTCGGAACCATCGCTGGACTGCTAGTCGGCCTAGGCTCCCTGACCATTCCTGGGGTTGGCCCTATTTTGCTGGCAGGCGTTACAGCCTCTGCTCTGGCAACAACCTTAGCGGGGGGAGCAATAGGAGCGACAGCAGGCGTATTGGTCGGAGCTTTAGCGAGTCTGGGAATTCCCGAAGAACGGGCAATTGTCTATAACAACTACGTCGCTAAAGGCTACTACCTGCTAATGATTGAAGGGACGATACCCGAGATTCAGGTAGCAGAGAAAATCCTGAATCAGAGCGGTATCCAAAGGTGGGAAATATTCTATGCCAGAAACCAACAAACGACCGCGCTCAAGAACATTTTGCCCAATGCTTAGGGGCGAAACTATCGATCTCAGATGCGCTATCTGTCTTTAAATCTCAACTGTTCTGAAAATCCTCTTCATATCAATCCATGAATATTTCATCCCCCCAATCCATCACCTGTTGCTTTTACAACGACAAGCCCTATCCCTTAATGATTCGGATTGTAAACATTGCCCACAGCCATTTTGAACGAACAGTTCTGCCCCGACAAATGCTGCATTTCGAAACGCTTTCCGACGCAATATTGGAAATTCGTAGTCCCAAAGACGCGAGCACCATCAAAGTTGACCAAATTGCCTGTCGTCGACTAGAAGCAATTCCAACTTAGTGCCTGTGGCAATATCGCCCACAAGAATAGAGTGGCGTGGCCCGTACAACTTGATCCGGGTTTGGTCAGAACTAACCTACCTTGAGTATCAGCATCGGAACCTGGCTGGACCTATCGCAGCAGTTTTGGATAAACGAACTTAGGACCGTGATCTAGAAAAGTTAAAAGACCCTTTATCTATCTAAAGGCAGACCTCCTATCTTCTGGCAACCGTCCTTTGGACAGACGAGTTTTGTGATGGGCTTCCCTAGTATTAAAGGTAACAACGCAGCCTTTAGGAGGCACAACCAGTATGAGTACCGAAGACAGAGCCAAAGCGACAGCTAAGAATATTGAAGGCAAAGCCCAGGAAGCCCTAGGAAACGTAACCGGTGATCCTGAAGATCAAGCGGCTGGTAAAGCCAAGCAAGCAGAAGCAGGCGTCCGCCATACAGCAGAAGACGCTAAAGATAAAGTCAAAGATGCTATCGACTAAGGCTTACCTTAAATTAGTCGCTTAGTTCCTGGTATTAAGGTCCAGTTAGCCCAAATTGGTCTCTGGACCTTTTTTGATCCATTATTTTCTCTCAGAAAGTAGTTTGCCATGATGCCTCTGCTACCGATAAAACAACGGCCTTTTAACGGTGGGAGCCATACGTTTCCGGATCATTCTCGAGCATTAAAGGGCATCAGATCATGATTAGGAAACAAGCGGGCAGAACTTTACTAATAGGGGTTTTATTAGCAGTCAATACAGCTCCTGGCCTAGCCCAAGCACCTGAACCGTTGCCAACCAATGTAAAAGCGCCTGTTTCAGCCTCCACCAATAGTTCTGTATATTTTGCCGATATTTTGGTGAGAGGGCGTCCTGCTTTTCAAGTCGGCAGTTTAGCGGATATTGATGCCACTCAGCGGGCTACTATCATTAACCGACGAATTGCCAGCATATTATCTCGATCTGAGTCTTTGGAGACGGTTAAAGTTCGGCAGCAGGGTGATAAAGTAGCGACCTTGCAGCTCAATCAACGGGTCCTGATGACCATTACTCAGCAAGATAGTGAAGACTATGGTCTGACCGTGCAGGCCTTGGCCAAAGACTGGGCCAGCAGATTGAATCAAGCCTTAAACAAACCACCCCTAGCCATTGATGTAGCCCAACGCCTGCAGACAACGATTCGGGACGTGGGGCGAAATACCATTGAGATGCTGCCGGCTCTGGTCGGAGCTTTGATTGTCATCATTGCGACTTGGCTGATTGCCATTGGAGTCCGTTACGTTGCCTTTCGGTGGGCACAGCAGACAGAGGGTGACCGAAGTACGGAGATTTTGATTGGTCGTTTAGGTTATGGCGGAGTGTGGATCATTGGTACAGTTATTGCCCTGGGAGTTTTAGGGCTAGATTTTGGAGCTTTGCTAGGCGCATTAGGCTTAACCAGCGTCGCCATCGGTTTCAGTCTAAAAGACGTTCTGAGCAACTATATTTCTGGCGTGATTTTGCTAGCGGCTCGCCCCTTTCGGTTGGGTGACCAAGTGGTAATCGAGGACTTCGAAGGCACTATTAAGCAAGTTCAATTGCGGGGCACAACATTAAAAACCTATGACGGCAGGGTAGTCTACATCCCTAACCAAGAAGTTTTTTCTGCTAGTATCACGAACAATACCGCTTCGACTCGACGCCGCAGTTCAGTGACGGTGGGCATTGATTACGAAGCTGATATTAGTGAAGCAATTCAGGTGATTTATACCGCCGTTGCAAAGGTTGATCTGGTCGAGATTAGCCCATCCCCAGAGGTGCTCGTGCGAGAACTGGCTGCCAGTACCGTCAATTTGGAAGCCCGCTTTTGGGTCAATTCCCAACGGGGAGAATTCTTGGCCATGACTTCTGAGGTTGCCCAAGCTATCAAGGAAGCCTTACAAACAGCCCAGGTCGAAATGCCATCCGATATTTGTACCTTAGTGTTTCGCAATTCTCCTTTTCAGCCAAATGATATGCAGCCATACCCAGCTCCAAGATAAGTCGATTCGGCCAGTCCTTTCTATTGATTAAACCTATCCATCATCTTTATCCTTTGAGGTCAGTCTTATGGCAAGTTCTATTGAGTTCAAGTTATTTGCGCCCTACAACCAGCAAGTTTCTTTAATTGGCTCCTTCAACGATTGGCAAGGAATACCGTTAAACAAAGGAGACGACGGATTTTTTCGTGCCACTGTAGATCTTGATGATGGTACCTATACCTATAAATTTCGGGTCCAGTCCAAAAGCTGGTTTTTTGAACCTGATGAATGGGTCGAGGTCGTCGACCCCTACGCCACGGATATTGAAGACTCAACCCAGAATGGCATTATTCAGATTAAGGACGGCCAGCAAATTGTTGACACCTACGTTTGGCACCACGACGATCATCCCCTGCCTGCTGATCATGAACTCGTCATTTACGAACTCCATGTCGGGGATTTTTCTGGGGGAGAAGATGACCCCCATGCGCGCGGGAATTACGAAAATGTGATTGAAAAGCTGGACTATCTGACGGACTTAGGGATTAATGCTATTGAGCTGATGCCTGTCAAGGAATACCCTGGCGATCATAGTTGGGGTTATAATCCTCGCCACTTTTTTGCAACAGAGTCTAGCTATGGTTCCACGGCAGATCTGAAGCGACTGATTGATGAATGTCATGGTCGAGGTATTCGGGTAATTATGGATGGAATCTACAACCATTCTGAGTCCTCTTGCCCTCTGACTCAGATTGACCACGACTATTGGTATTACCACGAGCCCAAAGATCCCGACCATAATTGGGGACCAGAATTTAATTACGAGCATTACGACGATAACCTAGGAACCTACCCTGCTAGGCGATTTGTGGGAGATAATGTCCAGTTCTGGATCAACGAGTATCACATTGATGGGATCCGCTACGATGCAGCCAAACAAATTGGTAACTACGACTTTATGCACTGGATTGTCGAAGAAACCAAACAAACGGCAGGGCCGAAGCCGTTTTATAATATTGCTGAACATATTCCGAACACACCGGAGATTGTGGGCTTAGAAGGCCCCATGGATGGCTGCTGGCACGACAGTTTTTATCACACCGTTCTGGCGCATATTTGCGGCGATCGCTTTGATTTAGAAGCGCTCAAAGATGCTTTGGATGGCAAGCGACAAGGCTTTTTGGGAGCAACGGATGTCGTCAATTTTTGTGCCAATCACGACCATAATCACTTGATGGTGGAGTTAGGCAATCGCAATATTCTGGGTGAAGCCGCCTTTAAACGAGCCAAGTTGGGAATGGTCCTGCTAATGACAGCAGTGGGTGTGCCCATGCTGTGGATGGGGGAAGAGTTTGGAGAATATAAGCCCAAGACGATTGAATCTGCCAAAATTGACTGGACATTGCTTAAGAACGACCTCAATCAAAGTTTATTTGCCTATTGCAAGGGACTTATTGCGCTTCGCAAGCATAACCCCGCTGTGCAAACCGAAAATATTGATTTCTTCCACGAAGATTTGGACTCACAGGTCTTAGCTTATACCCGCTGGAATGATGAAGGATCAAGGGTGGTAGTGGCTGCTAACTTCTCCGATCAGTTCCTGGCAGGATACCGAGTTCCCCATTTCCCTGCGAATGGGACCTGGCATGAGTGGACGGGCAATTATGACCTAGAGGCAGGGGATGATCAGATTTTGATCGATCTACCGGAATACGAAGCGCAAGTGTTTGTTTGGGATTAGATGGAAACTTATACCTGTATTTGTGGCAATACGCTTTTTTTCGAAAATAGCCGCTGTGTTCAATGTCAAAGGCTTGTAGGTTGGTGTCCGGGTTGCGATCGCATCACCTCCCTCCTCGATCTGGGCAACCACCAGTATCAATGCGGCCATTCAGACTGCCAAATCCTATTGACGCAATGCCACAATTACCAAGTCCATCAGATTTGCAACCGCTGTATTGCCAATGAAGCGGTTAGCACTTCCCCAGCGCTCTGCGATTATTGTCAGTATACGGATATTATCCCTGACTTATCGGTCCCAGGAAACCACCAGCGATGGTATGAACTGGAAGTGGCCAAACGGCGCTTGCTATATATTCTAGAAATTCTGCAACTCCCTTTTGGTAACAACCAGCCCGATTTCAATCCCCCCCTCTCCTTTGACTTCAAAGGAGACATCATTCTGAAAGATGCCCTGTGGCGAACAGTGGGTCAAGGCAAACGCATCTTTACCGGACATGCCAACGGTAAAATCACGATCAATATTCGAGAAGCCGATGATGATGTTCGGGAACAACTGCGAGTGGATTTCAATGAAGCCCAACGGACTGTAGTCGGACACTTCCACCATGAAATCGGACATTATTATTGGCAGCTTTTGGTCAAAGAGCGTTGGCTCGGTCACTTCAAGGATATGTTTGGTGACCACGAAAATCCTCTTTATTCCGAAGCCTTGGAGCGATACTATGCTAGCGGTCCACCTAGAAATTGGCAGCAGGAGTATGTCAGTGCCTACGCCACAATGCATCCATGGGAAGACTTTGCTGAAACGTTTGCGACCTATCTAGATATGGTGAGCGTGTTGCATACTGCCATACACCATCAAGATGCCAATGCCACAGCTTATGTGCAAGAGACTGAGTTCGACGATATGGTTGCAGCCTATAAACGGCTTGGTATTTTACTCAATGAACTCAATCGAACCTTGGGACTGATTGACTTTATACCTGAAATTCTCACCCCACCTGTGATCAAAAAACTTCGCTTCATTCATGATCTGGTGCATGCAGCCCAAAATATCAATCATTCCGTTCCGATCTAATCAATCGAAATCCTCCTCAAAAGATTTCAACCTAACCTCTGCATCAAAGGGTCTCATCTTTGAGCACACAGAGATGCAAAGTCGACATAGAAAATAGAAGGAGCAGAACCCTTCTTTTGATGCAATTGACCTATTCCTAGGGATAGATGGATAGAGATTGCATCATCAATATAATGGCAGCCATAGGGACAGTATTGACTTGATTATCTATCCCTCGTCTGGATTCGTAGCAAGACGTCGCAAGATTCAATCCGTTTATTTCGAAGCAATCATTTTAAGGATTCTAAAACAGCCGTAACGACTTTCTTAACCCAAATAGGGTCTTACGCGACATCGATTGGGTTCAACGCTGGTATCAATAACCGTCCCCAAAGATCTTCTGAGACGGTTATCAGGACGACAGGTCTGCTGACGGTGATGGGGGAATTGTGGAGAGACCGAGATGGGACACGACAGTAGCATCAGACTTCATCTGGATGAACTTAAAT
This sequence comes from uncultured Acaryochloris sp., assembly GCA_937941595.1. Classification (GTDB taxonomy): domain Bacteria; phylum Cyanobacteriota; class Cyanobacteriia; order Thermosynechococcales; family Thermosynechococcaceae; genus Acaryochloris. The sequence goes on from CALDHF010000324.1 coordinate 7,965, forward strand.
TCGCTCACATTTAACTAAAGGAGAGCTTTTCATGCTGAGTTGGACCCTTACTTTTTTAATCATTGCGATAATTGCAGCCTTTTTGGGATTTGGCGGCATCGCTGCAGGTGCAGCGTCAATCGCTAAAGTTCTCTTCTTTGTGTTCCTGGCCCTGTTTATCTTTTCTGTCTTATTTGGGAGAAGGCGCGTCTAGGTTGCCATCACCGCAGCTTACAGAAGCAATCGTCCATCAAAATACAGCATGAATTCTATCTTTGGGTAGACCACAACTGTGGAATATATTTCCCCCCTTAGGCAGATACTCATCACGCATCCTCAGCCTTATCGTTGAATTATATTTGGAGGAATAAAAAATGAGTCAATTCGATAGAGAAGAAGCTCGATACGAGCAAGGTTATGCCGCCGGCAGCCGTGCGAGTCGCAGCAATCCTGCCGCAGGAATTTTCGTGGGTGTCTTTGCTGTTGCAGTGCTCGGTATTGGCGCATGGCTAGTGTTCGCCCAAACGGGTCAACAATCAGGTGGGGACACCGACGTGATCAATATACCCAAGCCTGAAGCGCCTGAGGCCCCTAAACCTCCTGAAGTTAATATCAATGTGCCCAAACCAGAAATCAATATACCCAAGCCAGATACTGACAGTTCTCAACCGAGTAACGAACAGTCTGAATAGGGTCCAATCAGACCTATAAATCCTATGTTTGTTCTCCATCAAGTTATTAATCGTTTTTAGTGATCAGGACTATAAATCTCATGTCAAATACGCCTTCCAACAGCCCTCGTCCAACGCCTTTATCAGATGAAGAAATCATCATTGATCAAGAAATTCACCACTCTGATGGATCTGTCCGGAGACGGCGAGAAACCCTTCGAAGGGACGATCCTTCGGTAGAGGAGCGACTCGAACGAAATCGATTAGAAATGGATCGGCAGCTCAAAATCCGTGATAACGATAATGCAGCGCGTGGTCTCTTGATGGGAGTTATTGTCACCACTTTTCTAGGAATGGGAATCCTGGCATGGTATTTCTTCACGAACCGTCAGGATACTGAGGTTGCTCCAGTTGTGATTCCCGCCCAACCCTCTGAACCCTCAACGCCACCCGACATCAATATCACCTTACCTAATCCACCTGCTGCCCCTGAGAGTGCAACGGAAACAGCACCGACTCAGCCTGCTCCCCTTCAGACTCAGCCTGCTCCCTCTCAGCCTGTGCCATCAAGTCCTACCGCCGAAACAGCTCCGGTAACGAACCCAGAACTCGCCTCTCCAGAGTCAACAAATCCTTCGACTCCTAATGAACCCACGGGTGTTGTTCCTCCAGATCCTCAGGAACCTGCGAGTGCTGCTCCTGCAGAGTCCTCAACGGGGGTCACGCCCTAGGGCAATTCAATTTGACGATACCGGGCTTGTAGACCCATATGAATTCCGTAAGCCATCAACCCTACAGCAACCAGTGTCAATAGCCCTGGACCGTAGGGTTGTTGCTGGATTGTATCTAAAGCTCCTTCTGAGGATCGCACTTTGTCCGCATCAAAATCATGGGCTGCTCGGATGATGTATCCACCCATGATCATAAAGATAATCCCTCTGGCTAAAAATCCTACTCGACCGATGGCAACAATAATCGTGCGGTGTTTGGGGTTCATCGTACCGAGCTGTAGGCGTTTGCGAAAGCCTGCGTTGCAGGTTCGATAAAAGAAAGCAATCCCCACGATCATTACCCCCGCACCAACTCCCCCCACTAGCCACTGGCCAAAGGGGAGGGAGAGCACTTTGGCTGTCCAAAATTGGGGTTTTCCCGATTCTTGCCGAGTGCCCTGAATGATCTGCATCGCGGTCAAGGCCAATCCCCCATAGGCTAAACCGCTCATACCACTCCCCACGCGTCTGCACCAACGATTGATGCCCTGAGTGTGGGAGTCAGGATCCAGTAGCGCTTCGATTAAGCGCCAAAAAGAGTACCCGCCTAGCCCGACGGCAATAACGATCAGTAAGACATTGCCCGTAGACTGTTTTGCGATCGCATGCAATACGCCCTGAATATCTTGGGCTTCCTGGCGATAGGTCAAAGCGGCTTGAGCAGCCAGGATACCCGCCAAAATATAGACCAACCCTTTGATCAGAAAGCCAAATCGAATCCAACGTTCAACCCAGCGAGCGGGTTTGCCTTTCATGGAAGATAGATTGGCAAACCAATCAAGGGGAAAGAAACAATATTCATCTCAATATGAAGAGCAACCATTCAATATCCGAATTAAGCTATCTCTTTGGGTAGAGATCACTCTCATTAAATTCTCCATTCACTATACCCTCAGCAGGATGTTTAGAGGCCCCAGACTCTCTACCTTATGAGGTAACCTGCATCGTTTTCTGGAGAAAAACAGCTATGGCAAGTGGAGAATTTCTAGCGATTGCTAGTCACCTACCCCTGATTGCTCAAATATCGACTGAGACCACAGTGGAAGCAGCAGAAGAAGCTGCTTTCGTGTTTTCTGGTCCTCAATTCATTGTCACCATTATCTCAGGCGTCTTACTAGCCTTTGGCTTTCAGATGCTCCTGACCAACCTCTCCGTCGCGACGGGGATTTCCTACCTGACCGTGCAGGCGGGGTCAAAGGGGTCGAGTTCTAGCGGCTCGGATGACAGTGGCGGTATGGGGGTAGGCATGATCTCCGCTGCCATGGGGATATGGACGTTAGTCAGTGTCACCCTAGCCCTATTTGGATCCTGTTTGCTAGCGATCAAGCTGAGTTTGCTACAAGACAACATCATGCTAGGCGCCATTATTGGCTTAGTGATTTGGGCAACCTATTTTTCTTTACTGGTTTGGTTCAGTTCAACCACCGTGGGGTCTTTGATTGGCTCAGTGGTCAAAACTGCTACCACCGGATTTCAGTCCATTTTAGGAACGGCAACTTCTGCAATCGCGGCCAAAGGAGCCAGCGACACCATTATCGCCACAGCCGAAGCAGCCGCCGCAGCGGTCCGTAGAGAACTCACAGATTCTATCGACACAGAAACCGTCCAAGAAAACCTCCAAGACTATCTGGCGAGCCTGCGGTCTCCTGGCCTTGACATTCAAGGTCTAGAACAAGAATTCGAGCGGATCATTTCTGACTCAGACTTATCACAAATTTCTGACCGAGGCGCGCTGGACGTGATTAACCGCCAAGCCTTTGTTGACTTGGTTCGCGAACGCACAGATCTGTCTCGACGGGAATCCGACCAGATTGCCAATCGCCTCTATAAAACTTGGCAACGAACCGTCTCGGGGCAGTCCCAGAATGATCCGATGCAGGAACTGGTTGACTATCTAAAAACAGCTCAACCCCAACAGATGATTGCCTCGGAGCTGGGTCCCCGCCTGGACAAACTGATTGCTCAGCTCGATCAAGGGGGCGGTCAGCAGCAAAATGATCAGGCCTCTGGAGAAGATGCAGCCGGTAGTTTCGGCATGCTTTCTAGTGTGGTGATGGGTCGCTCGGACCTGTCCGATATGGATGTGGACAGCATCACAGAACAGCTGCAAACGGCCCAAGACCGAGTGATGAAGCATGCAGATCGGTTCTTAGGAACCTCTTACACCCAACAACCTGAACGAACGATGGTTCAGCGAGATGTTGAGAACTATCTGCTGAATACCTATGTTTGGCAGAAGCAGCCGATTCGTTTAGAGCACGAGTTCCGGGAGGTACTCTACGATCCCAGTGCGGATCCGACGACGTTGCGCGAGCATATCCGCCAGCTCAATCGGTCTCAATTTAAGGAGCTGCTGCTGTCTAGAGGATTGGTGACGCAAGCCAAAGCTCAAAAAATTTCATCTCAGTTGGAAACAGTGCGCCAAGCAGTGATCCAAGAATTGACCACCAAGATTAAAGATCGAGTGCGTTTGGATATCTACCAGCGTATTCAGACCTTTTTAAGTTTGAGCCCCAAGACGGAATTGCTCTCGAATATGGGGGATAGAGCCTTCACCGCAATTCTGGAAGATGAGCAGTTTGATGAGACAGAGCGGTACGCTGCGATCGCACAATTGAATCGCGACCTCTTGCTCCAGCCCTTGGCCACCCGCAATGACTTAACAACAATCGAGATTGACGCCTTGGTGAATCGACTTGAACAAATTCACCGCCAGGTGCTCTTAGAGACCCATGCCAGCATTGAGGCCACTAAGTCGACAGTCGAGAAACAGTCCCAGGGACTGGAAGCCTACCTTCGCAATACCAATAAAGCAGCCTTGAACCCCGACGGCATCAAGCGAGATCTCAGCAAACTGATGGATGAGCCTGATGTCGGCATTCGCAGACTGCGGAAACGCATGGCAAAATTTGACCGAGATACCTTGGTGGCACTTTTGGGTCAGCGGTCTGATTTCTCTGAGGGGGAAGTAGAACAAGTCATGGATGACGTTGAATCCAACTGGTATCAGTTGGTGAATACCCCGGATGATGTCACCACCAAAGCCCAAGAAAAAGTCACTCAGGCCACCACCGCGATTGAACAATATTTGCGGGGCACCAATAAGGCAGAACTTAACCCAGATGGCATTAAACGGGACCTGCAAACCTTGCTCAACGATCCCTCTGCCGGACTGAGTGCGTTGCGAGAACGCCTGTCGCGGATGGATCGGGATACCTTAGTCCAGTTACTCAGTCAGCGGGACGACCTCTCCGAACAAGATGCTAACCGCATCATAAATGATGTCTTAGCCACGATTCAGGAAGTGTTGCAGACGCCCAAGCGCTTAGCTCACAGAACTCAAGCCCGAGTGCAGAGTTTTCAGTCTGCCCTGGCCGATTATTTACACGGCACCGACAAGGAGGAGTTAAATCCTCAAGGCATTCAGCGAGATCTACAGCTCCTGCTGAATGACCCTCGCTTAGGGGCAGAACGCTT
>CALDHF010000325.1 GCA_937941595.1 uncultured Acaryochloris sp.
CTTGAGACCAATTTTGACTATTGACTGCCTGCTGAAGCTGTTGGTTAAGGCCCGCGACCTGAGACTGGGCGATTGCTTGTAAAGGCATAAAGGTCAACAACAGACCACAAAATAGAACTGAGATGGAAACCTTCATGGATATGTGAAATGGGAGTGATTGGAAAGGATGTCTATGGGAATAAAACCCAAGACCAACAGGAGCCACTAATCCTTAGGGTACCCCGATCCTCTTGAAAACCTGGCAAATCAGGGAGCCAGGGTGGAGAGCGTTAACTTATCTATAGGCTATTGAGAAGCCCTTTGCTATAGTTCATAGCAAACAGCCACACGGTTCCAGCGTTCGTTTTCATGCAACGGGACTGGGCGGATTCGAACCGCCGACCTAGCGCTTAGGAGGCGCTTGCTCTATCCAACTGAGCCACAGCCCCACAGACTTCGATTGCCATACTAACAGGTGTATTAACATTGACCCTAGATAAGGTCAAAAAAAGATATAAGCATGAGCTAAACAGGAAAAATAGGAACAAGCGATGGCGGAAGTCGACAACCATAATTCCATCAAGCTCTGGGAGGGTTGAACGGCATATTAGAATCAAGAGAACCCAATTTCCCCCCGTTAACAAGAGATGAGTATGCCGTTACGAGGATAATAGACAAAATTTTCTGACAGCACCAGATCAAGTAAGCCAACAAGGAACTTCGCACCTTAGACAAGTTGTCTTTTATTCAAGGTTTGTTTTTATGCATGATTTTCTCCCATGACGAGAGTAATGCTAACTTTAGTTTTTATAGATGAAGGGAAATCAACTAAACTCGGCAATTCTGCCAACTTAAATTTCAACTTTTGTCGAAAAGTATCACTGCTAACCCCATAATATTATTAAGCTGCCGAGAATAAAAACTGCTTGTATAGTTTCCTCCTCATGCGTCTTAGGCCTCTTAGTCAGACCTCTCTCCGCCAACGCTTAAGCATTGGTCTAGGAACGATGTTAGTTCCTTTTCTATTACTTGCTTGTGGGGCACTTATTTCCTTCGAAAGTGCAATTGACAGTTTTGAAAAACAAGAAAATATAGGTCGAGAAGAAATATTCCCTTTAGCCACCGTTGAAGGTCTATTGCTAGATGTCTCCATTTTAGTAACATCAAGAGCAGAGAGAGTGGATGCAAATATCTTGGCTGAATATGAACGAAAATGTGCTGCAATCAATCATCAGCTTTCCATCATCCTTGATAGTCCTACCCAAATTCCCGAGAGGGATACATCCATTTCAACAATTCAAAGCCAGTGGAGAAACATAGAAGCTTTAGGAGCACGCATTGTCCAATCTAAAAGCCGAAATCAGAACGCCAAAACCCGCTCTCAAGTTTCCCAATTTCAAGGCAAACTTCAGAAAATATTACAAGATGTACAACAACTGAATTATAGACTGATCGCCTTCCAAAACAGGGAAAACATCAGACAAGCCCAACTGGTTCGCACACGAGTTAGAGCCCTGGTTGCTGTTATTTTTATCTTAGCGATCACAATAGCTGCAATTTTCGCTTATGCTCTTTCTCGTTCAATTTTAGTCCCTCTAAATCGCCTACAGGAAGGTGTTAAACATTTAGGGGCAGGCAATTTCACCTACCGTATTCAATTGAAAACTCAAGATGAGTTTGCCCACTTGGCCAACACCTTTAATTTAATGGCCAGTGGTTTAGAGCAAAGTCAACAAGATTTGGAACGTCTGGCAACCTTAGATGGACTCACTGAAGTCTACAATCGGCGAGAATTCAACCGATGGCTATCGGTAGAGGTGGAACGATCTAGGCGTGACGATTACCCTGTTTCCTTAATCATGGTAGATCTTGATCATTTCAAACAATTGAATGATACCTATGGACACCAAGTAGGGGATGAAGCGCTCTGCTGTATTGCTCGATTACTTAGAAAAGAAGTACGCCCCGGAGATATCGTCAGTCGTTATGGCGGTGAAGAATTTGCCATTATTTTACCAAAAGCTTCAGTCCTCGACTGTTCTGCAGTCGCCCACCGTATTCGCCGTGAAATTGCCATCCAACCTATTAAAATTTCATCTGATGATCGCATTCACTTAACTGCAAGTTTAGGGTTTGCCAGCTTTCCCTATAATGTTAATTCTGAAGAAGCCCTACTTCACCGGGCCGATCAGGCCCTTTATCATGCCAAGAGAACGGGCCGAAATCGAGTCTGTCAAGCAGCAGATGTTTTAGAAAGAAGTGTGATGGATTTGTAAGCACCCTCAGAGTGTTCATTCAAGATGAATCTACATTTGCAAGATCCATACAGAATCTCGATCTTGACCAGATGCTCATAGACATTTTGTCTACCGCCGATAGGACGATCACCCTCCTTTACGCTAATTCAAGATCACTACAATGAAAGACAGGAACACGGGCATTAGACTGTAAAAAATCTCTTTGAATCTAGTTAATGCCACCGAGGATCTTGGAGATCCAGGATTTGGAGGTATCACAATTTGGCAGGGGGTGAGGTAATAACAATGAGTCAGGACAAACTCCCAAACCGGAGTCCTCCCAGGTGGGCTGCGCAACCACAAATCATGACCGTACCTTGCTCTTCTGGTTCTGGTGTCATAGCTTGTTGGCCAACATCTGGTTTTACGTTGATAGAAGTGCTCGTGTCGATGCTTGTGGCCGCTGTCTTTGTCTCAATGACGATGCAGGCAATTGTCACTGCGGCGGCGTTTCGAGTTGTTGCAACCCAGTATGACGAGGCAGTGAGTTGGATCCAAGAAGATCTTGAATCAGTCGTGAATCAAGCCACTCAGTATGAAATCTCAACACAGCCTTATTCTTCCCGATGTTTGGCCACTGTGAGTAGTGAGGGGGTAGCTGCCGGCTTTATCAATGATAATGTGGTGGGTTTAGGCGGGACTTCAGTTACTATTGGTTCCAGAGCTTTAGGAGGCGAGCACTACACACTAACCCGGACGGCAGATTACATGAGTTCTCCTGATCCCTTTAGATTATTGGAGGTGACCTATCAAGTGACCGCCCAAGGAGAAAGTCAACCCCTTGCCACCGTTAATACTGAAGTCATCCCTCACGCAGTTTTTAAATGTCCCTGATTTAGCTGTCTTTGCCGTTAAATCCTTGAGGTTCGTCAATGTTGTTCCCAAAACTGATTCCTCCGCCTTTACAATCGCCGTCTTCAGAGGCAGGATTTACCCTCATAGAAAAGATGGTCATCGTGGCAATCTTGGGGATATTCGCTAGTTTTTCTGTCCCCAATGTGTTGGGAATGCTCAATCGGGCCAAACTAAAGCAAACAGTTGTCGCAGTTAGAACTGCGCTCAATGAAACACAACGAGAAGCCATTCGTGGCAATAAGATCTGTACCGTCACTTTGAACTTTATCGATGAGAAAGTGACAGGAAACTGCTTAAAAACCGGTGATCGAAATTTGGCGTCGGAAGTAGAAATTGCCACAAACTTAATAGGCAATAGTCCTGTCACATCTGATCGGATAGAACGTCCAGTTCAGTCTGATATAGAGCCTCGTATTGGTTTCAATAATGGTTCACAACCTTCACTAGTCGCATTGTCGAAGCTACCAAGCAAGGGGCAGACAGTCAGTAAAGGGATGGTCGTTCAAGTCATTACACAGTGTAAAACCCCATCTTCCAGTGAGGTTGGGTTAGGAGATTGTAAGATGCATCTTGCTCAAAAGTTTAATGATAGTGATCGCGCTTCACCTTCAGCAACTCCTTCACCTTCAGCCTCCTACTCCATTCCCATTCGGTATGGTGTTTTGGGTAATCCAGAGTTCTCCGTTGTCAGTGAAGGCACAACACCGTCAGATCCCACGGGTAAAATTGTGTTCTTTTTCTCTGATGACGTCCAAGCCAAAAAACACTGTATTGCCATCTCTAATACCCTTGGACTCACTAGAGTCGGGACCTATACGGGCGACATTACGCCTTTAGCCATTACCAATTCTGGCCGATGTACTGCTGAGAATTGGAAGACCCAATGAATCTGAGACAGCGAGTATTGTGGGTAACCTCACTCCCTAAAGTGACCAGCCGATGGCATAGACCTGAACCCCAAGGATTTACGTTAGTCGAATTACTCACGGCCACCATTATTATGAGCTTGGTGCTAAGTTTGGTGGGATTTGGCGTGATCACAACGACAAAAGCCAGTCAAAAAACCGAATCGGTTGCGGCTAGACGTCACGATTTAAGTCGGGCATTTGATTTTATTAGTAATGAAATCCGAATGGCACATCGGATTAATCAGACCAATCGAGTTGTTGCAACGAATTCATCAACCCTAGTGAATGTGGTAACTGATTCGGGGCTGAATTTATCTGACCTAGGCAACTATGGCACGCTGGTTTTGTACTTGGAAATTCCGATTAGTTCTCAAGTCCCGACAGTTTGTCCAGCGGGAGGTCCAAATGCGGGTTCTCCGCCACCGCAACCAGCCAATTACGATCGAGTCGTATATGATATTCGTGCAAGTGATCAGGATTGGTTACCCCCTAACTCTATTTTTCGCTACGGACGAATCCCTCGATTGGATGGCAGTATAGATCCCTGTAGCAACCCCATGTCTAGCGATACGTTGGTAGATGCGATCGCAAATCAATCCGATGGTCCTCCCCCTTGTAAGCCCCCCGGCGTATTGTCGGGAGCTGACGGATTCCAGACTTGTTTTCAGGGAATGCAAGTCAACCTGATGTTGCGAAGCAATATCTCAGATGTCGAAATCCAACGTCTCACGAGTACAGCAACCTCTCGCGTCGTCAATAGCCAATCAGTACCTGAACTCACGGGCGTCAAAACATCGGAGGCGGATACGGTCGATCTATCTTGGACATGGCCTGGACAAAGCGCATTGACCACCTTTCAAGTCACACAGACTATTGTAGGTAATGGGGCAGATGAGACCATTGCTAGAAATGAAACGGATGGGACAAATGAGAACATTGCTAGCAATGGAACGGATGGGACAAATGAGAACATTGCTAGAAGAAATGAGACACCTGTAAGCAATAAGACGAAGGTCTATAGCGGCTCAGACTTATCCGTCTCCCTTTCATTGCCGGGAAGGAGCGGTGAACAACATTGCTACACGGTAACTGCGACTACTGGAGAAGCGACGAGTCCTGAGAGTACCCCGATCTGTATCACGAAGTAACCTATTTATGGGGCTGTCATCACCGTGAAAGGCATCAAACGATCGTGGGTTGAAGACGATTGAGAATCACTGATTCAATCTCAGCTTGCTGCAAATCTTCACCAATGAAGACAAGCTTGGTTTGCCGAGGTTCGTGGAGATGCCAAGGTCGGTCATAAAAGGAGTCGAAGCGTTGACCCACACCATGAATGACGAGCCGCATGGGCTTATCGGGCACGGATACGAACCCTTTAATTCGATAAATTTCGTGAGTTTCCACCAGTTTCTGGAGCTTCGCCACCAGTTCATCAGGAGTGTAGGGGTGATCAACTATGACTTGAATCGCGTTAATCGCTTCATCATGGTCATGCTCTTCTTCATGATCATGATGGCTGGGGCGAGTGTCTAGATGATCTTCAACGGCGGCATTAAAACCTAAGAGCAGGTCGGGGTTCACTTGACCTGCATGACAGGGCAACACTTTGACCCCTGGGGGCAATTCTTGTCGCAGCCATGTTTGCACCCGTTCTTGGGCAACAGGCTCTACACAATCTCCTTTGGTGAGAAGCACTAAGTCGGCACAGGCGAGTTGATCTTCAAAGAGTTCTTCGATGGGGGTTTCATGATCAAGGCTGTCGTCCGATTGACGTTGGGCTTCTAGGGCATCGAGATCGCCGACGAGGGTACCGGATGCGATCGCATCGCAATCCACCACAGTAATCACCCCATCCACCGTCGCTCCTGTGCGAATTTCGGGCCAGCGAAAGGCCTGGATCAGGGGCTTGGGGAGGGCTAAGCCTGAAGTTTCGATAACAATACAGTCAATCTGATCGCGCCGTTGCAAGAGGGTTTGCATCATCGGCAAAAACTCTTCTTGGACGGTGCAGCACAGGCAGCCATTGGTGAGTTCGAGGATATTGCTGCTGTCTTCTTCCTCTTCATCGCAAACCTGACAGGAGCGCAGTAGATCGCCATCAATGCCAACTTCGCCAAACTCATTGACCATGACGGCAATCCGCCGACCCTGATTATTTTGGAGAAGATGACGAATTAGGGTCGTTTTTCCGGCACCCAAAAACCCGGTGACTACCGTAACTGGAATTTTGTGCATTGGTTTTCTCTAATGACTGAACTTAGCCCAATAAGACGCTGCTTAAAAAAGCAAAGCCCATGCCTCCGATGGCAAATCCCGCAAATCGTAAGGGCAGCGGGGATTGTGCAGAGGGGTTAACGGCTCGGCCACAGCGATAGGCTAGGGCTGCGATCGCAAGTTGGATACCGGAAAAACCCAGCAAGTAAGCCACTATGGGCGTCATTTCGGCCCCGACAATCGCTTCGCCGTAAGCATACCCATGAAATAGACCCGCAATCGCGGCTAGTCCGGTGGTCAAGACAGCATTGGGACTGTGCTTCCAGGCCAACAATCCGCCAAAGATGAGCACGGATGCCGAAATAAAGAATTCAGGCGCAGGCAAATCCCAGCTTTGGAGATGAATACCTGTCCCCAATAGAGCAGTGGTGACAAAGGCCAGGGGTACCCAAACACCTTGACGCAAAACAGCAGCAATTAAGCCAATGGCAATTACAAAGACGAGATGATCAATACCGATTACAGGATGCCCCACTCCTGATAAAAATCCTTCTAGAAAGTTAGCGGGGAGTTGACCGCCCAGGGGATGGTG
>CALDHF010000326.1 GCA_937941595.1 uncultured Acaryochloris sp.
GAATCTCTATTACCAGAGAAATTCAAAGAACAAAATATCTATTTATCAAAGACGCCTGACAAAAAAATTTCTGAACTGCATGCTTTTATTCATGGAAAACAGCCTAGATTTATAGTTGTGGCTAATGATCAGCTATATGAAAACCTAAAAAAAGGTGAGCCTTATAACGCTTTTAGAAGCAACGACTATATTCGTGGGTATTTATCAAATAAAGAAACACAAGACTCTAAAAATTCTATCTACGTGTTTCGTTCACCCTATATTCTTCCTAAAGTAGATATTCCATTTACCAAAGTCCATGAAAACGAGTCCTTCATAATTTTGGAACGACTAGAAAATGGATAGCTAATAATAGTGATGATATTAGCTATAAAAATCGTTTTTTACGAGTCTGCGAAGCAAAAAACAGGCGTCAATAGTCAGAGTCAATCATCCAAATTAACTATTCAAACTAACAATAAATAGTGTGCCGAAGAAAATATATCATTCGTTGGGTTTTCAGCAACTTATTTCCCTGATGTTTATGCTCTATAGAGCTAAGGTAGATCATGTTCGCCCAAAAAGATACACAGGAGCTAACAAGACCCTTACATAAACTTCCTTCACTGTATGGGTTAAAGATTTCTGCAGTTGTTCCTCTATATAACGAAGAACTTAATGTTGGTGATTTACTTCAGAGGTTAGAACAACTATTTATCCACCTTGATATTAACTATGAGATTGTCTGTGTTAATGATGGCAGCAGGGATAATACGCTTGAATATTTAATTAGAAATCACCAGAACAACCCAGCGATTAAGGTCGTGAATCTTTCTCGAAATTTTGGCAAAGAGATAGCTTTAACAGCCGGAATTGACTACTCGCAAGGAGATGCCGTCATACCTATTGATGCAGACTTGCAAGATCCACCTGAGGTCATTGAATCGTTAATTGCGAAGTGGATTGAAGGCTACGATGTTGTTTACGCAGTTCGTCGATCTCGCCAAGGTGAAAGCTGGTTAAAGCGGTTTACTGCGAACGCCTTCTATCAAGTAATTGGCCGGATGAGTGCTTTAGAAATCCCTCGGAATACGGGCGATTTCAGATTACTGGATCGACGGGTTGTAGAAAAACTCAAGCAAATACCCGAACGCACTCGTTTTATGAAGGGTCTGTTTTCATGGGTCGGATTCAAACAAACTGCGATTTATTATGATCGTGCCCCACGCCATAAAGGGCAAACCAAGTGGAACTATTGGCGACTATGGAATTTTGCGATTGACGGCATTACTTCCTTTAGTCAGATGCCATTAAAAATCTGGAGTTATGTGGGTCTTGTTTTAGCGATTTTTTCTTTGCTGTATGCAGTGTTCCTCGTGATACGCACTTTAGTGCTAGGTACTGATGTTCCTGGTTATGCTTCTTTGATGGTGGTACTGCTGTCTCTTGGCGGCATTCAAATTCTTACCCTAGGTATTTTAGGAGAGTATCTCGGTCGAGTATACGAAGAGGTCAAGAGGCGACCTCTATATCTCGTCCGCGATATCTATGGTTTTACGGATGTATCTGATCAGCCACTGGCTCTATCGGAACACCATCAAGCTCCAACTCCATATTTAGAGGAATAGTGGACCTTAACTATGAAGCGAGCAATTATCCTGGTTGTTATAGTCTGTTGCTTAGCAACAGCCATAACCCTCTATTTCTTAGGAGGCATCGATCCAGAACGGCTGCGCGTCATGCTCCAGCGAGCAGGTATTTGGGCACCTATTCTGTATATCGGTATCTATGTGCTCGCTACCGCTTTGGTGCTGCCCTCCACCGTCCTCAATCTTTTAGGGGGAGCACTTTTTGGCCCTTGGCTAGGAACACTTTGGACTAGTTTGGCGGCAGTCATTGCTGCTGTTATCACTTTTGCCTTTACCCGCACAATGGGTCAGGAATGGGTCGCTCGCAAGTTAGGCGGCCAATGGCAGGTCATGGACGTTGAACTCCGTCAGGGGGGAGTATATTACATGTTTGCCATTCGGCTGCTGCCCATTATTCCCTATGGCTTGGTCAATTTTGCGGCAGGACTAACGTCCATCAGTCTACGAGATTACACGTTGGGTACCATTCTGGGGACAGTACCTGGGGTATTGCCCTTTGTTTTGCTGGGTAGCTCAGGGATACAAGCGATGCAGACGGGTGAGATGCTTCCTTTGATAGCACCTCTAGGAATTATTGGGCTGTTGACAGGAACTGCAACTTGGTTCCGCCGCCATCGAACTCAATCACACCTCCCATTGAAAGAACATGAGCAGTCTGCCCCAACAAACAAAATGGATTAATACCCATTAATTCTGAAGCGAGTCCAATATATAAGCCTTCGCTATGGCTGATGCCTGCAATACCATAGAGCCGATTGCTATTGCATGGATGAAATGACCTACCAGTATGAATCCATTTACACATCAGACTCAGGCAATCCAACGATATATTGGATATAGCGGCTAGACCTTGTTCTACTCTTATGCGGCAGTTGTGCCGTTGAGGGAAGCGAATAAGGTTGTGTAGTGAATTAATGTCATTAATTGAGAAGGCTTCATGGGATCTGGTTTGGAAATGCTGAAATCTTACCGCCAACATGCTCAAGAACGGGCTGCACTGGGGATCCCTCCTCTGCCGCTGACGGCGGAGCAGACGGCAGATCTATGTGAGTTACTCAAGTCTCCTCCGAATGGAGAAGAAGATGCGTTGATGGAATTGTTGCGCGATCGCATTCCCCCAGGAGTCGATCAAGCGGCCTATGTGAAGGCTTCGTTTTTGAGTGCGATCGCAAACACTGAAACCACCAGTCCCCTGATCACCCCCATTGCTGCCGTTGAACTCCTCGGCACCATGATGGGTGGCTACAACGTCCAGTCCTTAGTAGACCTACTCAAATCAGATAATTCCGCATTGGCCACCGCTGCCGCCACTGCCCTCAAACATACGGTCTTGGTTTACGACGCCTACCATGACGTGATGGAACTCGCCCAAACCAATGCCTATGCCCAATCTGTGGTTGATTCCTGGGTGGCAGCAGAATGGTTTACCACCCGAGCCTCATTACCTGAATCCATTACCGTCACCGTCTTCAAAGTACCGGGCGAAACCAATACGGACGATCTGTCTCCTGCCCCCCATGCCACCACCCGCCCCGACATTCCTCTCCATGCGCTAGCTATGCTAGAAACCCGGATGCCGGAAGGGCTAGATACATTAGAGCAGCTGAAACAGAAAGGTCATCCAGTGGCCTATGTGGGGGATGTGGTTGGCACGGGCTCCTCCCGGAAATCAGCTATTAACTCAGTGCTTTGGCATATTGGCGATGATATTCCCTTTGTCCCCAATAAGCGAGCTGGGGGCTATATCTTGGGGAGTAACATCGCCCCCATTTTCTTCAATACAGCAGAAGATTCTGGGGCCTTACCCATCGAATGTGATGTCTCTGGCCTAGAAACTGGGATGGTGATTACCATCCATCCCTACAAAGGTGAGATCACAGATGAAGCAGGCACGGTCCTCACCACCTTT
>CALDHF010000327.1 GCA_937941595.1 uncultured Acaryochloris sp.
CAGCTAACGGGAATACTAAAATCAGCATTCTTCTAGAACCCATGTCTTTCGACGATCACTGCCAGCACCCACAATCCCTGAGTCAACTTAGACAGACCGCTGCTCACGGATGTGAAAAAACTATGGTGCAGTTGCTGAATCAAGCCCTCGTCCATAAACAGATCGAGGCGGAGGTGTGGCTGGATGGGATTGACCTCCATGTCTATCTGCAAGCCGAGACTTCTCCGGATGAGAAGAGTGCGGTCATGTTAAGTAGTCGAGAAATCGAACAATGGTGTTTGTCAGGCATAGAGGCCCTGTGGATTTCGGGCCAAGAGGTTGATGCGAGGGAAGCCTCTTGGTGCTGGCAGTTAAGTTTGATGGGTAAGGCAGAGCATATGCCGACCTTGCAACAAGCAGCTCGAGGGGATTTATGGCAACGGCCTGTTTTACATAAAACAGCATTTTTAGAGGCAGAAGAGGCGGCAACGGATCCTTGGATGCCCCAAGGGATTGATCAAGAGGGGTGGACTGCGATCGCAACCGGTATCGGTCTAGCTCTGCTCGTGTTGGCTTTGCCACAAGTGACGTTTCTGTTGAGTCCCATCATTACTATTGTCCATGAGCTAGGTCATACCCTCACAAACTGGATCTTTGGATATCCTGCTATTCCTGCCTTTGATTTTATGCATGGGGGTGGGGTGACGATGCAGACCCAGCGACTGCACTTTTTAATGGGGATAGTTTATAGCGGCTTTGGATTTCTGTTCTATATATATTGGCAAAACTATTTGACGGCGCGGGTGTTGTTAGGGGTTGCGATCGCATACAGTATCTGCGCTTTTACCGGGATTCATGATTTCTTGGTGCTGTCGATGGGCCACGGTTTTGAACTTATATTTGCGGGCATTTTCATGGTCCGAGCCATTAGTGGTTATGGCTGTCGCTATTCGATTGAACGGCCACTGTATGGGATGTTGGGGGCTTACGTGACCCTTTACGATATCCAGTTTAGTTGGCGATTAATTTTTGACCAAACAACCCGTGCCATCTATCAACAGGGCAAAGGGGGTGTCATCGATCATGACCTGGTCCGTATTGCTCGTGATGTATTTCAGGTTGATTTAACGCTGACGGCCAGCTTGATGCTGTTGCTGACCCTACTGATGCCCCTTGTCGTAGGGGGGATATATCGATATTGGCCATGGATTGTTTATGGTATCAATCGCTTGTTTAGCATCAAAGTAGCCCGAACTTAAGGGTGCAGCAGGGTTGAGTATCCAGGAGGCAGGAGAGACACCATCTCCAATTTTCGCATACTCGACGACACTGAATGGCTCAAAAGGTGATGAGTACCGCGTTCACAAGAGACCTCAATCTGAATTTTGACTTAAATCATGCTGTGAAAACGGTGAGAAAGAGCATAGAAAGTTTTCAGGCAATTCTTACGAGCAGCACACCAATATCCAAAGATAAAACTGAGACAATACTTCAGAGGTATTTTCGCAAGTAACTAAATATACTCAAAAAAGAGTAAATTTGGCGAAAATACGGCAGAAAATCTATCCATACTAGTTTTTTGCTTTAATTCAAAAAATTTCAGGGATTTTTGTATATCAATCGAAATCCCTAGCTTGGATAGATCTCATAACCGCAGTGATTCTCGACGATGCAACATTGCATCTTCAATACACAAGGTGTCAATCAGCTCTGAGTGCCCGATTGACATCAATCATCCATAGACACGGATATCTTAAAAACATGGCGTATCAATCTACAAACCGATTTTCGGTTCTCTCCCTTTTCTCACGGCCTTTTTTTCAGCCAAGGAGCCGTCGCATTTTTCGGATCGGCAGCCGCGGCAACGATATGCTCACAGGTGATGATGGCAAAAATATCATTATCGGTTTTGGCGGCGATGACACCCTATCCGGTGGAGCAAGCAGCGATTTACTCTTTGGTGGGCGTGGCAATGACACCTTGGAAGGGGGTAGCGGCAACGACATCCTGAAAGGGGGCCGCGGAGATGATCTTCTACAAGGGGGGGGTGGCAACGATTTTATTAACGGTGGCAAAGGCTTTGACACCATTAGTTTCACAGATATTAGTACGGATGTGAACGTTGTCTTAAATGCTGATGGCTCAGGATCAGCGGACTATAGTATCAACGGCAACACCGTGGTTGATACTTTTTTCAATATTGAAGGGGTAACAGGTTCGGCCAATAATGACACGATTATTGCCAATGGAGCCGCGGGCAACGTTATTGAAGGAGGCGCTGGCGATGACTTTATTGGAGGCGCTGGGGGAACTGACACCCTAGACGGTGGAGAAGGCGTCGACACCAACTCCTTCGTCAACATTGATGCCGAGGTGGTCGCCAATCTTGGGTCTGGTAACGCTGCTTACCAGACCGGAGCGGGTGTGACAATCTTCGAGAACTTCACCAACTTTGAAAACCTGGATGGATCGGGTCAAGATGATCAGCTCTTTGGAGATGATGGCAACAACGCCTTATCCGGCAACGAGGGCAATGATCTGCTCTCCGGTGGTGGCGGCGATGACGTCTTGGCCGGTGGCTTAGGGGATGACACCCTCCAGGGCGGAGGGGGCAATGATATCACCGATGGTGGTGCAGGCATCGACACAGCTGATTTCCAAAATATAGGCGTCCCCGTTGAAGCTAATCTGGCAACGGAGCAGGCTCAGTATGTCGTTGATGGCGCTCAGGTTCAAGATCAGCTGATTGATATTGAAAACCTAACTGGCTCAACTAACAATGATGCTCTAACAGGAGATGATAACAACAACCTATTAGCGGGCAATACAGGCGACGATACCTTAGAAGGGGGCGCTGGAGATGACATTTTACGGGGCGATGAGATTGGAGCTGGCACAGCTATTCGCATCACCGTCACCAATACTTTGGAGGAAGGAGGGACCTTTCTCACACCGGTTTGGTTTGGCTTCCATGATGGTGCCAGCTTTGACTTATTCAATCAGGGTGAGGCCGCGAGTCTCGGATTAGAACGGCTGGCTGAAGATGGGGCGGTTGAAGGTATCGCCGCTGAGTTCAATGCCCAGGTGGGCAACAACGGTGTCGACGGTACTATTGTTGGAGGAACTGGCGTACCAGGCCCCATTGATACGGGTGAAAGTGCGTCTTTCTCCTTGAATCTCAACCCTAATCAAGTCGGTCAGGGCTTCTTTACTTGGGGCACGATGGTGATCCCTTCCAATGATGCATTCTTAGCTGCACCTGATAATCCCTTTGCCGATCCGATCTTCGATCAGAACGGAAATTTCCTGGGTCCAATCGTGATCGAGCGACGGGGCAGTGATGTTCTAGATGCAGGGACCGAAGTCAATACAGAAGAAGATGCAGCCTTTCTGAACCAATCAGCCCCTAACACTGGCCTAGATGAAAATGGAGTTGTGGGTGCACATCCAGGCTTCAATGGCTCGGTGGGGAATCCAGAGGGTGGACCCGCGAATATCCTCGGGGGGACAACAGCACCAGGGGCTGTTATTGACCCTACGGTGGGTGACTTTACTGCTGATGACGATGTGCTCTTGCGGATCGAAATTGAGCAGGTGGCGGTGGTCGATGGGGGTAACGATGTGCTAGCAGGCGATCTTGGCAATGATACCCTTGAAGGCGGAGGCGGCAATGATACCCTCACTGGCGGCTTGGGTGCAGATACCTTCGTCTTTACAGAGAGCGCTGGCAATAATACCGTTACCGATTTTGCGATCGCAGAAGATACCCTTGACCTCAGTCTTATCTTCGACGATTTTGATGATGTCCTGACAGGTGCTAGTCAAGCAGGGGATAATACCTTAATTAGTTTTGATGACAATAACTCTGCCCTATTACTCAATGTGGATGTGACCACTTTAAGTAGCGACAACTTTTTGTTGGGATAACATGAAGTAAAACTATCAACCCTCTCCACTAGAACCAGGGAGGGTTGATATATAAAACAACTGGGCGAGGACGCTCATCTAGCTGTTGAACCTTCGGGCGATCTACTTGGGCACAGCGGCAGTGAGTACATCATGCCCTCGAGCTGTGACCAACACATCATCTTCGATGCGAATGCCAATGCCGCGCCACCGTTCTGGCACCTCCGGCTGATCTTCTGCCAACTGAATGTCTGGACCAATGTAAATGCCAGGTTCCACCGTGACCACATGTCCGGCCTGTAAGGGTTGCCACGTGTCCTTATCTGTCTTATATACACCCACATCATGGACATCTAGCCCCAACCAATGGCCTGTGCGATGCATATAAAAAGGCTTATATTTTTCTTCTTCAACCAGAGTATCCACAGCTCCTTTCAGCAGGCCCAAATCGACTAATCCTTGGGTCAGCACCTGCACCGCAGTGTCGTGGAAAGCATTATAGGGATT
>CALDHF010000328.1 GCA_937941595.1 uncultured Acaryochloris sp.
TGAGGCCCAACATGAAAGCTGGTCTGCTATTGGCTGTATGTACAAATCTTTTGAGAGAGGTTCCTTGCGATAAACCAGATGCTAGATCTTGCCCGGAGGTGACCTTGTTGGCTCTGCATAATTCTGAGGTAATCCAAATTAGGGCATCAGCAGAACCAGTAGCGCGCAAAATGGGCATGCCATCTGTGCGGACAATTGGAATAGAGGAGTAGAATCTCCGATAGTTTGCTCGGGCACTGTCTAGTCGAATGATGAGAGGCTCTAAGCATTTCTCAATTTGCAATTGAGCTAGAGGACCTGCTTCCAGACGATCGCATTGGGTAAAGATCAGAGCAATTGGGTATTGCAGATGGTGATGTTTGACCAAGGATGCGATCGCAGTCACTAACTCAATGATTTCTTTCACCGACTGCAGATAGTCTGGCTCATGAATCAAATCATAAGCATTGATAAATACGCAACACCCTTGTGAGCTCAAAATCATAGACTGAAAGTCATGATTTTGCATGTCGCAGGATTCTCCTGGCATATCCCACCAGCGAAAATAACAGCGAGTTTGAGTCCCCCAAAACCGCTGTTGCTTGAGACTAAAATTAAACCCTGAAATTTTCATTGTGGGGGGAGGATATTGCCCAGTCTGGGCAATGTAATTCATGACCCCCTGAATATTCTCATGGGCTTCTTGATCCTGGCAGTCAAACCACAATCGCTGTTGCTGTTCTCCGTTGTAGCTAGAATTTGATTCTGTATAACTACCAACTAAAAATACAGTTTTACCCACACCCCGATCGCCAATACTAAGCAGATTTAGAGCTTTGGGATCATCACCGAATAATATGCTCATCTTTAGATTATTCCAACTTTAAAGATCTAGTGGTTTACGAGAGGAATCAATAGGTCCAGAAAGTGATCGCTGACTTGAAATAACAGTTGGGGTCTCTTTATGGGGAATCAGCGCGTCAATATTGGTAGAACAGTGCCACAGGGAGAGTGAGTGGATCACAGTGTCATGTTGCCTGAGAAAAGTCATTCAAGTGGATTATAGGAGCTGGAATTGCTTATGAATGGACTCTTAGTATTATCATTACTTAGTTTTCAGGGTTCAGGATGATTAGCAACCGGTTCATCGAGATTAAGCTGGGCAATGAATTCGTTTCTAGCCTCAGGTGTTAGCTCAGTATCCTTATCGATGATGTCGGGCGTTTGGAGGGCTATTTGTAGCCGCTCTACAGTTCGATTAATTTCGCCGTCAAGGAGTCCAGACAGCGCTTTCGCCGTTTTGACAAGTAGATAAACATTAGGTGTGCAGCTCGCGAGAATGACAAATCCTTCTTTGGCTTGAACTGAGATCTTTTCAATGCCTTGCCACTGCAATTCTTCGTTTGTACTTCTGGCCAAGTACAACATTGTGCCAGCAATAATCAAAGCACTATTTTCACTGATACCGATAGGCGCTGTAATCGGTTGTCCTTCTAGGGACACTAAAAATGCACTTTGGACACCAATCGGTTTAGCAATTAAGTCATACAGAATTTGCTCGAAGGTGTCAGTTTTTGCGGGTACAGGGTTTTGGGGCTGGATAGAGACCTCTTCTGTGGACATCGAAGGTAGAACAACTGCTTCTTCTCCCTGTCGTGCAGAATCCCGATGAGTCTCCTGTTTGCGAGTGGCTTGCCTGGATTGACGATCGCTAGCAGGGACGAAAATATTGAGCAATTCTTGCATCTGTAGGAAAGTGCGGCTGTAGTTGCGAATATCATCGGGGATATCTACCCCAATGCGTGCTGGGGGATACCCGCGAACATCAGGGATAGATAAATTCTCTAATGTACTGCTACCCAAATCATGTTTATTCACTAACGATATGGGACCTCTTTGCAGACAAACAAAAATATTGTCTAGGTGAGTTGAGGTGAGTGGCTCTGCTAAGTGATACCCAATGAAATAGGGAACATGGCGACCGACATCATCTGTGGCATCTCCGTAGAGCCACCCGAAAAGTGTATGGTCTGTATTAATTTGATAGAGATAGGCTGCTCGATAGTCGGCAGCAGGGGGATTATAGGAGTTCCAACGTAAATAGACGACCTGATGAACAAAGGCGTGCTGAATCTCTTTCGGAATTTGGGCACTGGATAAATGCCTAAATCCAATTTTGGGAAAACTGGTATAAACAAGCTGTCCAAGAGACTGCAACATGATGGGTCCTGATGATAGAGACGCGCCACTAGTGTTTGAAAGACTTGTTTGCAAATCAAGTCGGGTTAAGTCAGGTGTAGAGACATCACTATCTACACCTTCGTCTTCTAATACAGAGCTTAGCGTCTTATTCATATCAAACTAGAAACCATATCGAATGTAAAACATAAAGAACTGAACAGCTGTTTTATCCAGTTATTGGTCTGAAAGGGTCTATCCCAGCCTTAGAACAGTTTAATAATGCTCGAAATAAAGGAAGAGACGGAAGAAATAGGAATTAATCCTCCAAAGGCAAAAGTTGTGCGTGTAGAATCAAAAGTCGATTGGTTTGACGTTCGACCGCTACCACTGCCGGGGGCTAGATCATTGATCTCTGTTTCATTAGAGGCTGAGGAAGAAATAGTTTCTTGCTCAAAAAACAGATAAGTCAAGCCGAATCCGGCTGAGACGGTTTCTTGATCTTGTTCGGACAAGTCAGTAAATAACTCAGATTGATGGTCTAGAGGTACCGGCTCATTGATTGTTTTCTGTAGGTTAGACATGGTCTTGCTCCTTACGTTTAGTAGTGGTTGAGAAACTTTTGGTGATCCCCCGGTTGATCTTGTAACTCTTCAAAGTCACCTTCTAGAATGAGCTTGCCTTTTTCCATTTGGACTAGCCATTCAGCTCTTTTGATGGTGCTGGGTCGGTGTGAAATCATGATAGTGGTTTTGCCTTGACGATAGGCTAGCAGCTTGTCTAAAACTTCAGCTTCGGTGACGGGGTCAAGACCAGCAGTGGACTCATCCAAGATCAGGATGGGTGGATCGTTGACAATTGCTCTTGCGATCGCAAGTCGTTGCCGTTGTCCACCGGATAAATTAGCGCCAAACTCACCTAAAACCGTCTGATAGGTGTTAGGGAGGTCACTAATAAAGTCATCTGCATCAGCAACCTGGCAAGCTTTGACAATTTCTTCAAAAGAGACCTGGGGATTACCTAGCTGGAAATTTTCAATAATGGATCGGCTCCAAAAATGGGGTTCTTGAGGCACAAACGATACCTGCTGTCTTAAGGATTCCAGAGATAAATCTTGTAAGTTAAAAGGGCCAATGCGAACTGTTCCCGATTGGGGTTGATATAGACCTGAAATTACTTTGGCTAAGGTACTTTTCCCACAGCCTGATCTGCCGATGATGACCGTGACTTTACCACCGGGCAATTTTAAGGAAAAATCATCCAGAAGAACCACCCGACCCGCATGATGGAAATTCAAGCTTGAGCAGCAAATGTCGTGTTCTCCAGAGAGTTCGGCGAAGGGCTTCTTGGCTTCGCCCACAGATTCTGGTGTGGCATCAATGACCTCTAAGATGCGTCCTATGGCTGTTTGAGCTCGGAAATATTCATCTGTGAGACCAATTAAAGTGGTCATGAGGGCTAAAATATTGCCCTGCATGGTGTTGAAGGCTAAGAGTTGACCGATACTGATCTGTTCTTCGATCACCAGCAAACTGCCTGTTGCCAGCAAGGCAACGCCGCCTATACCTGAAATTAGCTGAGTGAAGGTGCCATTGAGAACGCTTAATTGAATCGTACTAAAGGTTAGATTGGTCATCCGACCAAATCGGGATTGAAACTCTTCCCAAAACTGGGGAGCCGCATTGGTGGTTTTCAGCACCAATGCTCCTTTGAAGGTTTCAACTAAGACCCCTTGGTTTTCTGAAGACAAGATCAGCAAGTTACGGGTCTTTTTGCGCAAAATAGGTAAAAAGGGCAAGGTGGACAGCGTCATAATCAAGGCAATAACGGCTGCCACTAGAGTCAAGCTGGGGCTGTAAAACAGCATAAACCCAGTAGAAATGATGGCAACAAACACTTGGCTGGGAACCCGAACTACAATTTGGGAAACCAGCTGGTTGACTTCGTTAATATCCCGCAAGCGGCTGACGATTTCTCCACTGCGCCGGGACTCATAGTAATTCAAGGGTAATTGCAAAATCTTGCGACCAAACTCTAGCACCAGCCCCAACTGTAGCCGCTGACTGAAGTGAGCAATCAAATTGGATTGCATAATCTGGAGACTGCTACTAAAGACTTGGGAGACAACGACACCCACCACCACAATGGTGAGTAATTCCATGTCCTGACGGACTAAGACGTCATCTGTCAAAATCTGAATCAGAAAAGGACTGGACAGGGCCAGCAAGCCCAAGACAATATTGATGAGGAGTGCTTGGCTGAGAATGCCGCGATAGGGCCAAATTCGCTTCATGAAGCGAGATAAGCCCGCAGATGGCGCCTCATCGGTTGATTGGTCATTAAAACGCTCAGAATCAGGCTCTACCAAGAGCATGATTCCATTCCAGGACTCCAGTAGTTCCCGTTTGGTCAAGTAGCGAATGCCAATCCCTGGATCTGCAACTACATATTTGCGACCGCGTTTGCCATAGAGTACGACCCAGTGATACCCCTTCCAGTGAATCACAGCGGGCAATAGGATTTCTTGCAATCGATCAATCAGGGCTTCTGAGGCTTTGACCGAGCGGGCATTAAAACCTAGTGCTTCTGCACCGCGTTTCAAGCCTAATAAAGTTGTTCCGAGTTGACCTGTACCCACCACCTCGCGACTGCGAGTGATGCTGAGGACTCGCCCATAGTATTTACAAATACTGGCAAGGCAAGCAGCTCCACAGTCTTCTTCGCTCCATTGTTTGACACATTGGTAGCTTTTTTGTGATTTAAGAGGATTGAGGAGCATTAAAGCAGTCATCGATGCATTGCCATCATATTCTTACAAAGAATTGCCGGAATCTGTTAAAACCATACGTAATTTATAAATTGGACATTAATCTAGCTTTCTTGAGGACAAACTGGAGAACCGTTTCTTGACGAGAGACAATATCGGCTCTCCCTTCCATCCCAAATTGCAGACGGCACCAGCGCTTTTGACTTCCCATGTATAAAGTGCGGGGTTGAACCGTCACTTGATAAAAAGTAGGGCCAGCTGCAGCCTCTCCTTCACCACCTGAAATCGCGTCAGGAGAAACCGTTTTGACTGTGCCTTGTAATGTTCCATAATCGGTGTAAGGACAGGCTGAAACCCGCATTTGCACGACTTGTCCTGTTTTGACTTGGTTGATATCTTGGGCGCTGACTTTGGCTTTGATAATTAGCGGCGCATTCCGAGGGGCAATTTGGGCAATTGCTGCACCGGGTTGGACCACTTGTCCAGGATTTCGCAGGTTGAGTTGCAACACAGTGCCATCGATGGGAGTCCGAATTTGGGTCCCCTGTAGTTCATTACTGATTTGCTGGAGTTCTTTTTGAGTGCGCTGTAACTGTTTCTGAGCTTCAATACGGGTTTGTAGAAGCTGCTCTCGCTGCTGTTCTAAGCCAGCGACGGTAACGTTGCCTCTAGCCTTTTCTTGGGCAATTTGTTCGGACGCAATATTAATACTGGCATCGGTGGGGTTTAAAGCAGCTTTGAGACGTTTAATACGGGCAGTTGCTGCCTGTAGAGCTGCTTTTTTCTCTTTGACTTGCAGTTTGGCGATGGCCCCTGATTGCTCTAATTCTCTGAAACGCTGATACTCTTCGGCTGCGAGGTCATAACCTGCTTGAGCTTCTTCTAAATCGGCTTCGGTGCTAATCTTTAAATCTTGAAAGCGACGACGATTTTCGATTAGGTTGGCTTCTGCTGCAGCAATGGAGCGTCTCACTAACCGCGATTCTGCTGTAATCTGGTTCTCCAAGGCTCTCAGTTGAGCATTGACTTGATATCTTTGCAGGGTGATGGATTGGATATCCCCTTCCAATTGGCTTTTTCTATTTTGCAGTTTGGTGTCATCTAACTGGGCAAATAAATCTCCCTTCTTGACGGCTTGGTTCTCTTCTACATTGATATTAGAGACTATGCCTTCAATAGAACTTTGGACAACGCTCAATCCACCTGCAGGGCGAATCGCTGCCGGGGCTTTGACCGTAATGCTGAACTTTAGAACGGAAGAGACGGCAACAGATGCGCCAAAGATAAACACGAGAAATAGTCCCCCCATAGATATCCATGGGCTAACGGAGGGTAGAAATTCATCTTCCTGAACAAAGTGAAGTTGATCAGGTTGGAGAGTATTCATGCAATCTTATCTACGAGTTCGTTTAACAGATCAAAAAGGGGTAAAAAGCAGGGAAACTAGTAAAACACTAGATGCCTGTCATATAATCGAAGCTGGAGAAGTTTTAAATACTTCTCATGGCTTAAATAATCCGGATTGCAATGTTTAGGCTATGGCAGGGGATACAGGATATATCTAAAAGACCTCACTTGCACTGGGATTGATTCAGATACCTGTATTCCCTTTTTTTGAGTTACCTATTATGTCTTCTAAACTCGAATAAGTCTCAGATTGAAGGCATCAAGTTAGGTACTCTCTCATTACAACACTTGATTGTGAGTCCCTCTGTGATTCAAGACACACCTACAATTTCAGTAGTCCGTCAATACTTTCGATGCTGCTAATTAACTAGGGTTTGCCTCAAGCTAGTCAGCTTGACCAAACTGAAGATTAACAGCGCTCGTATCAACCGTTTGATTTGCCCCAGTGATGGTTCCAGATGCACTAGCACCATTAGGACCAGCTACGGCAGTGCCACTGGCTTGAAGGAGTTGAATACTTGAGAAAAAACTTGTTTTGTTGAAGTTCAGAAGGGTAACTGCTCCACCCGCAACAAGTTCTTGCTGTTGATCAGAGAGTTCGGTAAAGAGTTCAGACACAGTATTACCTCGCAGATATAGAGACACGAATCGCCCCTAACTCTTCTTAAAGACTAGGGACTCTCTGATTAGAGCACTTGGTTATGAGTAGCTCAGTGACTCGAGACACTTGTATAAGTGATCCGAGATATGCCTAAATTTTGTTTGATTCTGGCAATTGCTCTATGCTGCTAGACCTAATGTTGACCACCTTACCCAAGAACTAGTGGTGTAATTTGAGGTAATCCAAAACGTTAATTTTGAATCGTGCAATCTATTAGTAGACTGCTCGTGATTTTGGCATGTGCTCTCTAAGAAAGCACATGCCAAAATTTATAATTTAGAACTTTACTACTAGCTTGTTGCTGCCTTTGGTTCTGACATAATCACTAACTGCAAATACTTCTCCGCCATTTGCGGAACCGAAGTTACCAGACTGAGAAAGGCCAGTAGCCCCTGCTGCCTGATAGCGTTGTGTGAAACTAGTGTTGTTGATGTTCTTTAATAGAAAACCACCCGCAACGAGTTCTTGTTGTTGGTCAGATAATTCGATGAATAATTCAGACATGATGTTGCCTCACTTGCATGATTTTTGAAATTTAGGTACTCGAAAATTCTCAATTACATGGTCGTAGCATGTACTTACTGCTATTTGATTTCAGCAGTGAGTACATGCCAGATTCAATAATTTAGAACTTTACTACTAGCTTGTTGCTGCCTTTTGTGCTGACATAATCGCTAACTGCAAATACTTCTCCGCCATTTACGGAACCGAAATTACCAGACTGAGAGAGGCCAGTGGCCCCTGCGGCCTGGTATTTTTGTGTGAAACTAGTATGGTTGATGTTCTTTAATAGAAAACCACCAGCAACGAGTTCTTGTTGTTGATCAGATAGTTCGATGAATAATTCAGACATGATATGGCCTCACTTGCACTAAAGAGATGATTTAGCTAGCTAAAACTAGCAGTTTTCTTGTTGTTCTGGCATGCACTTGATTACATCTAATGGCAGTAAGTACATGCCAGTCTTGGCAATTAATAAGAGTATCCTGGGATATCTATTTTTAGTGTATTTTTGCCTTCAGTATCAACAAAATCACTGACTCCAAAAACGGTTCCACCGGCTGCTGAACCATAGCGACCAGATTGAGAAAATCCGGTTGCACCTGCTGATTGGAATTTTTGTGTGAAGTCAGTTTCGTTAATATTTCTCAAGGAAAATCCACCAGCAACGAGTTCTTGTTGTTGATCAGACAATTCGGTAAATAATTCAGACATGATATTGCCTCACTTGCACTAAAAGGATGATTTGGATAGCCAAAACTAGTGGTGAATTTGTTGTTTCAGCATGCACTTGATTTCTATCTGAAATTCCAAAGTACATGCCGCATTCACTTTTTCTTGAGCAATTAATAAGAGTAGCCAGGGATGTTCACTCTTAGGGTATTGTCTCCGTTAGTGCGAACGTAATCG
>CALDHF010000329.1 GCA_937941595.1 uncultured Acaryochloris sp.
TCACAGGAGGCAAGCTCCATTTATCCCTGGCTCTCTGAACACCCACATCCAGATGCAATACACCTATTTTGTTTTCCCTTTGCTGGCGGCAGTTCGAAGATGTATCGTTCCTGGCCCACTCATCTACCCCCAGGCATTCAAGTGTGTCCCCTGGAACTTCCAGGGAGAGGGCGGCGCTTTACGCACCCACCTTTTCGGCATTTGCCCGCTCTGATCGCCACCTTGGGTCCCTTCTTATTACCCTACTTAGATCAACCTTTTGCCTTTTTTGGTCATAGTCTGGGGGCTTTGATTAGTTTTGAATTGGCTCGCTGGTTACGACGACAACAAGCCCCGTTCCCTCAATATCTATTTGTATCAGGACGGTCTGCCCCGCAAGTCCCCCACCCAAGTCCAGCCCTGCACCAACTCTCTGACCAAGACTTTATTGCCGGACTTCGGACCTATAACGGCACCCCCGAAAGTGTCTTAAATCATCCTGAGTTAATGGAAATTTTACTGCCCACACTGCGAGCAGACTTCGAACTCTTTGAAACCTATCAGTACCATCCTGAGGCACCATTACCCTGCCCTATTTATTCTTTCACTGGGCAAGCCGATCCCCTCACCCCTCTGGCACCCGTCAAAGCATGGCACTCTCAAACCAGTTCATATTTTAAAGATGTCTGGTTCCCAGGCAGCCACTTCTTTCTCCAAGAGTGCGAGCAACAGGTGATCCGCTACTGTGCTCAAACCCTCAGTTAAACTCAGTACCGTGGACCCTGCCGATATTTGCTAAGCCCATGTCAACCCTGTCTCCCTTTCATTTTGCGTTCCCAGTCCATGACCTCCAGGCCGCCCGCGAGTTCTACAGCGGTATCTTAAATTGTCCCGAAGGCCGTAGCGCAGAACATTGGGTCGATTTCAATTTATTCGGTCATCAGATTGTGGCGCATTTAAACCCCAATTTAGTGCCAACTCATACCAACCCAGTAGATGGTCATGGAGTTCCCGTCCCTCACTTTGGTGTGGTCTTTCCCCTAGACGATTGGAAACGATTACGAGATCGCCTGATTGAGGCCAACATCCAGTTTGAAATTGGACCCTACATCCGGTTCGAAGGCGAACCGGGCGAACAAGCAACGATGTTCTTTCGTGATCCTTCTGGCAACGCCCTTGAATTCAAAGCGTTTCAAGACCTCGATCTGCTTTTTGCCACTGCACCATCTTCAAAAATAGGAGAGACCTAAATGTCCGTTGTTTGCGCTGCAATTAAAGGGGGAGAAATTGCGATCGCATGTGATACGCAAATAAGTTTTGGTTCTACCGCCGTCACATCCATTCACATTGCCAATTCCAACAAACTCCATCGGGTCAATGAGAGCATTATGGGCATCGTCGGCTGGAATACTCTCTCAGACATGGTCGATCATCTGATTCTGACCCAGCCAGATAGCTTCAAACTGTCCAGCCGTATGGACATCTATACGACCCTACTCCAACTGCACGCAACCATGAAAAGTGATTATTTCTTAAGCACAAAGGGAAAAGACAACAGTCAACCTGTAGAGTCCAGCCAATTCAACGCCATTATTATCAATCCCCATGGCCTATTTGAAATCACAAAGTTGCGTGAGGTTAACGAGTATCGACAATACTGGAGTGTCGGGAGTGGTCGCCAATATGCGCTAGGGGCAATGCATGCAGTCTATTCTCAAACCAGAACTGCCTCTGAAATTGTGTTAGCAGGCGTTGCCGCAGGCTGTGAATTTGATCAAAGCTGTGCGCTACCCGCTTATGTCGAAGTGCTTAAATTGCAGGGAAATTGACACGTCCTGAACTGCTGGCTATGTAACAGAGTCGCCTTTTATATTGATCCTGAAACAGACAATATGGACGACGATTATTAATTCCTCCGCTTTTGTAATCGATCTAGTCGCAACTGGTGATCAGGGCTAAACAAAACCCGAAATGCCAGCATGATAATACTCATACAGGCCAGTGCGGTCCCTGCTGCGATGGTGAAGTAGATCACAAGTTGATAGCGCACAGCATCTGTAGGAGCAACTCCTCCTAGGATTTGCCCCGTCATCATTCCCGGTAAACTCACCAATCCCACCACCATCATGGAATTAATGGTGGGAATCATGCCCGTACGCAGCGCTTCTCTAACCGTGTCACCCGCCGCTTCCCAACGAGTAGCACCTAACGCTAGCAGAGATTCAATTTGCGATCGCTGTCTCACCAAATCTTCCATAAATCGATCTAGGGCTAGGGATGTTCCCGTGAGGGTATTCCCCAAAACCATTCCTAGTAAAGGAATAACGTACTGCGGGTTATACCAAGGATCAATCTGGATGATGCCCTCGACGAGCAAGCTGGTGACAAAAGCACTAGAGGCCAGGATGGATAGCAAGCTATGCCAGTAGATAGCAGGGAATCGCCGCCGGGTGCGATTAACGGAGGCGTGACCTGCGATCGCACTCATCATCAATGCCACGAAGAAAACCACCCAGGGATTCTCCAGAGCGAAGACCCAGGACAAGACATATCCAACCAGGAGCAGCTGCACGACCATCCGCACGGCAGCAATTCCCAAGCTTTTCGCAAGGCCCAACTGCAAGGCAAAAGACAGGCCCATATTGACCAAAATCAAGCTGGCGGCCAAGGCCAGTTGGCCATTGTTGATCGGAATGTAGTTTTGATTCATGACGGCTCTTCCTGGAGGGTCAATGAGCGATCGGTCACGCGCTGAATTTGGCTGACGTTATGGCTGGTCCAAATACAGGATCGAGCAGGATCGGCCTGTTGCCATTGATTCACTAAAACTTCAACTTGCTGGGCAGTATTCTCATCCATAGAGGCAGTCGGTTCATCCAGCAGAAGCACCTGGGGTGCAAGCTGCAAGGCCCGCAGACAAGCCACAATTTGCGCTTCTCCCCCCGATAAATTGTCCACAGGGTGATTGAGAAAATCAGCCTGGCGTCCAAGGGGTGCTAAATATTGCAGAATTTGCGTTTGGCTATACGCTTTGTGACGATGAATGGCCAGTCGATAGACCTGCTGGAGATTGAATTCAACCGTTCCTTCGATTAATGCGGGTCGCTGATGCAGATAGATAACCTGGGCCCGATATTGAGGCATTGAGAAGGTTGACAACGACTGCTTTTGAAAGATGATCTGACCCGATTGAATCGAATCTAGTCCGGCAATCGCTCGCAAGAGCAGGCTTTTACCGACGCCTGAAGGCCCAAGGATGGCCAAACGATTTCCAGGAAATAGCTCAAAGCTGAGGTCCTGCCAAATCCACCGTTTATCAATTTTTCGACTAATCTGCAAAGCGGATAGCAGTGGAGTAGACATGGTTAGATATTCGGTGAACGCGTGTCATTCAAAAAGGACTACAACGATAGGTCGCTCTCTTGAACTGATCTTGGATGCAGTGAATGCTGCCCACAGCCTGAAGTCAGACCTATCGCTCCTTCGGTCATTACGCTTGAGTTAGGAACAAGAGGATCTCTAGACATTAAGACAACTCACCACTGATGTCATGCCACCCTTACGCCCAATGGGGATGCACAAAGGGGTACCTGCCACTGGATCACTGACAATCCGGCTTTCTAGATCGAAGACCTCTTGCACCATCTTGGCAGTCATTACCTGGGTGGGATGGCCCTGATCGTAGATAGTGCCTGCTTTAACGGCCACTAGATGATCTCCATATCGGCAAGCCTGATTGAGGTCGTGCAGCACCATGACAATGGTTCGTTGCTGCTGTTGGTTGAGGTCATAGAGCAAATCCAATATTTCCATTTGATGAGCCAGATCAAGATAAGTCGTCGGTTCATCCAACAACAATATTTCAGTGTCTTGAGCGAGAGTCATGGCAATCCAGGCCCGCTGACGTTGCCCCCCAGATAGGTTGTCGAGGGCCAAATGGGCAAATTCCTGCATCTGGGTAATCGACAAGGCCCAGTTCACCTGTTTTTCGTCTTCTTTAGACCATTGCTGGAGCCAACCCTGATGGGGGTAACGACCTTGGGAAACCAAATCTTTGACGGTCAATCCTTCTGGAGCGGTTGGTCCTTGGGGGAGTAACCCTAACCGTTGGGCAATGACTTTGGTCGAGAGTTTGGCAATGGACTCACTCCCTAGGTAGACAACGCCCTGTATAGGCTTGAGTAATCGACCTAATCCCTTCAGCAATGTCGATTTGCCGCAACCGTTGGGTCCAACCAAGATCGTGATTTTACCCGTGGGAATGGCTAGATCGAGGGACTCAATCACGACTTTACCCTCATAGGCTAGGGTCAGCTTACGAGTCGTGAGGGCGTAGGTAGACGTTTCAGTGATCATGAGTTGCGATCGCGAATCAATACGTACAGAAAATAGGGCGCTCCCACAATAGCCGTAATCAGTCCACAGGGGAGTTCAATAGGAGCAAATAGCAAGCGGCCTAGGAGGTCAGCCACCACCACCACAAATCCCCCGGTTAAGGCGGCCACGGGCAGCAATCCTTCGTGAGACGGTCCGACCATCTGTCGTCCCAGATGAGGGGCCATCAAACCGACAAAGCGGATGTTGCCTGCTGTGGCTACTGCCGATCCAGCCAAAGCCGCACCGCTTAGTAATAGCAGACCTCGCTTGAGTTCCAAGGGACTGCCTAAGCTTCGAGCCACCTGATCCCCTAACTGGAGCACATTCAGGTCTCGACTCATCACCAGACTCAGACATCCAAACCCGAGTAGCCAAGGGATAAATACATTCAATTGCTCCCAGCTACGGCCATAGACACTGCCCGCTAACCACACTAAGGCCTGGCTGACGTTATAAATATTGCCAAAGGTCACCATCAAATTAGTGAGAGAGCCCGCAATTAAACTGAAACCGACGCCCACTAAAATCAGACGAACAGAAGAGCTGCCTCCCTGCCAAGCCAGGAGATAAACGAGAACAGCAACCGTTAGGGCACCCCCAAACGCGGCTAGGGGGATTAGGGCTGTCGGAAATCCTGGAAAGAGCACAATCAAGGTGACCGCAGCCAGAGAAGCGCCATCACTGACCCCAACAATATCCGGTGAGGCTAAGGGATTGCGAGTGATACCTTGCGTGATTGTGCCTGCGATCGCAAGTCCCATACCCACCCCCCAAGCCACCAGGGTTCTTGGCAACCGCAAAGTCATCACAATAAAGGCATAGTCTGGATTATCCGTCTCTAGCCCCAGGACTGTTCTGATCACAGCCACCGGAGGGACATAATATTCACCCTGCCCCACACTCACAACCATGGCTACGAAGGTTGCGATCACTAACCCCACAACAATGCCTGGAACTCTGTGATCTAGATGGAACGACATCGGTAACCCCGGAGGGCGCAGAATGAGCCATTGTTGTTTCATATCACCGCCTCACTTGCCAGCGGGTGAGATAGATAAAAAAGGGTGCCCCTAACAAAGGCATCACCAAACCCACGGGTAGCTCTTGGGGTTGAATAATTAACCGTGCCCCAATATCGGCAACCAGTAATAGAATCGCCCCTAAAATAGCGGAGTAGGGCAATATCCAGCGGTAATCAACCCCCACCCCAAACCGGACAATATGGGGAACGATCAGGCCAACAAAGCCGATCGGACCTGCGATCGCAACAGACCCACCCGCCAACAAAATAATGCTCACAGCCGCAGTCACCTTGATCCAGGCCGTTTTCTGGCCTAAGCCTTGGGCAATATCCTCGCCCAGGCTCAGCGTTGTCAACTGTTTACCCATAATCAGGGCAATGACCATGCCTACAACCAGATAGGGTAAGACCTGGACCACCAAATCTAAATCACGTCCTGCCACCGACCCCGCTAACCAAAACCGAATCTCTGCCAAGGTTCTCTGACTCAGGATCAAGATGCCCATGGTCACAGACGACACAAACACCTGAAATGCAGCCCCAGCGATGGTCAGGTTTAGGGGCGTTAATCCGCCTTTGCCCAGAGAACCGAGGGCATAAACTGTGACAGCTGCGATCGCAGCCCCCAGGAGGGCAAACCCCGCATAGACGCTAAGGGAAGTTGTTCCCAGCCAAAACACAGACCCAACCACGGCCAATGCCGCCCCAGCATTAATCCCCAAAATACCTGGATCGGCCAACGGGTTACGGGTCAGTCCCTGCATCATGGCACCAGCCACCGCCACTGCCCCGCCCACCAACAACGCAGTAATTGAACGAGGAACCCGAACGGTTCGAATAATCAGTTGATCGGTAGAGCCATCAAAAGCGGTGAGAGCCTGATATACGGTTTGAGGGCTGATATCAGCAACCCCTAAACCCACACTGGCCATCAAGCAAAACAAGAGTAGCCCGACCCCAAGCACTAACCCCAATCCCAAGGGCATCGCAGATCGGAGCAGTCGGCGCTGTTGAGGAATCGTAGACACTCAAGCAAATTATTGATAATACTTCTTAATTAATACTACATGGATATCAAGAGATTCCTATCTACAATATTCTTAAAAATGTCTAGCTGAAAAGATTTTCAGGTAATTACATAGAAAAATATCTAAATAGTAATGATTCTGTTTGCAATTGAAATTGACCTCCTATATGCAAACAGGATTGAGGGAAAGGAGCTACGAATGATCCCAATCGGGCTTAAACAGCTTGCGACTATTGAGGAAGCGGTCAATAGACATCGCTGCCACACAGCCATCTCCTGCGGCAACAACCGCTTGCTTAAAAGGGGTGTTGCGAATATCACCAATGGCCCATACACCCTCCACGCTCGTTGCCATCAGCTCATCAACCTTGATACCGCCATCAGGATTAACCTGAACTTGGTCCTCCACAAAATCAGTAACGGGTTTAGAGCCATTCTGATATACAAATACCCCATCAACCTCTAGGGATAAAGGCTCTTCTTGATCTCTGATTTTGACTTGTGCCCCTGTAACCCCCATATCGGTGCCCTGAATCGATAAAAGTCGGGACCGACTCCAATGTTTGACATTCGGTAAGCTCAATAAATCCTGAGCATGGGTATCCTCTGCCGGAGGGGTCTTCACCGTTAGCCAATGAACGGTAGATGCAAATTTAGTCAGAACTTGGGCTTCCTCTATGGCTTCCCGGTTCAGGCCCACGACCGCAACGGGGCGGTCTTGATAAAAGGCAGCGTCGCAAGTGGCACAGTAGCTGACCCCCCGACCTAAAAATTCAGCTTCCCCTTCAAAAGAAGGTTTACGTCCCATTGCCCCGGTCGCGAGGACTATCGCCCGACCCACAAATGTCCCTTCTGGGGTGTAAACCTTTTTCTGAGCACCACTAATATCTAGACCAAAAACTTGGGCTTGCTGATAGTGAGTCCCAAATTCAATGGATTGCTCTCTCATCACGGTCAGCAGTTCTTCGCCACTGACATCACCCGCAACGCCAGGGTAGTTAGCAATTTTATGGGTGATTGCTAGAGCGCCCACAGCAGGGTTTTTGTCTAGAATAGCTGTCTTGAAATTCGCTCGTGATGTGTAGAGTGCACAGGTACAACCTGCGGGTCCACCACCAATAATCACCACATCAAATTCATAGGTATCCAAGGTCTTTAGTCTCCAGGCAATAGGGCAGATTTGTGCATTTCCTTGATCAACATTGCTTCGATAAGCTGATCATTCGCGGAAGATGGAGCGATAGAGGACATTGATGAGACCTGCTGCCAAAACTCTAAGATCATCTGGCAAGTCCGCAGCGGATGGTCATGGTGGAAAAAATGTCGTCCTTGAGGGCAACTCCACAAACGATCACCAAACTTAAGCCAGGGCTGCCATTGGGCATGGGTATGAGGATCAACCACTGCGTCATGAGCACCATGGCACACTAGCAGTGGTGAGTCTATTCCTCCGGGCACTAATGCATTCTGATGGATTAAGGAATGGGGAGCCAATTCGGTATCCAATATGGTTGCTAAAAGCGTTGCCAGTTCTATGGTTCGCTCAGAGT
Source organism: uncultured Acaryochloris sp. (assembly GCA_937941595.1). GTDB lineage: Bacteria > Cyanobacteriota > Cyanobacteriia > Thermosynechococcales > Thermosynechococcaceae > Acaryochloris. The sequence goes on from CALDHF010000329.1 coordinate 7,955, forward strand.
CCATGGGGCCAAAGAGCATGGTTGCCATTTGGAATAAAATTACCTCTCGGCGACAGGGTAACAGTTCCCGCATCTTGTAGTAGTGGGCATGCCAACCGACAGACGGATTAGCCCCTACAGATAACAGGGTTAATGACCGAATCGATCGAGGATTGTAGCGAGAATATAGCAACCCTAGGGTGCCACTAAGACCATGGCCCAGCAAGTGAATGGGGCTTGGCTGCTGTTGGATGTATTGATGGAGTAAGGATAAAGCGGTTTGCATGGAGCAGGACTCATCGGCTGTTTGATGGAAGCTCCAAAACTTCACTTTAATATGTTTATTAAGCTGTTGGCATAAATGCCAGTCAAATCGTTTGAGACGGGGGTTAGTACATAACCAGAGTGCATCAAAAGTACTCACAGTCTGAGGTCCATAGCGTTGAATCAACAAAGACGTCATGATGTCAGCAGTGATGACACCTTCATCTACCTATTCTTGCTAGCCAGAG
>CALDHF010000330.1 GCA_937941595.1 uncultured Acaryochloris sp.
CGGCCATGGGTTCTATGTTGACCTTGACGCTTTTGACCGTTACCAATATCTATGCAACCCCCGCAGCGGTCGGTGCATCTGGGGCGATCATGGGCCTTATTGGTACGGAAGCAGCCATTCAAATCCGCATTCTGAAACAACAGTCTTCAACAGTGGCTGCCACTCGACTTAAGCTCATTGCTTTGTTTGTGGCCATCCAGATGATCTTTGACTCCCTCACCCCCCAGGTGAGCTTTATGGGGCATGCATCTGGTTTAATCATTGGCTTTGGGGTGGGATGGCTGCTCAAGCTGAAATACATAAAACCTCGACTACCAAATTTGCCATCCTCGCAAGTCTAAAGTACTCGCACAGCGTGTAGGAGACAGGATCGATCCCCATCTATGATTTGAGTATGATCAACTTTTTGCCGTGGACGCCTGTTTTAGATCCCCATCAATGACTAGAACGCTAAGTCTGAGGATGACCCTGAAATTGAGGTTTGTATGCGCCAGCTAACATACTATATTGCATCTACAGTAGACGGCTTCATTGCCCATGAAGATGGTTCCTTTGATGGCTTTCTGGTGGCTGGGGACCATGTCTCTGATTATCTGGAAGCATTGCAATATTTTGATGTGGTTTTAATGGGGCGTAAGACCTATGATGTCGGCGTAAAAGCAGGAATCACCAATCCTTACCCTCAAATGCAGCAATATGTGATTTCTAAAACTTTGCAAACCAGTCCAGATGAAAACATTACCATCGTCTCGGAAGGCATTAGTGACTTCGTTAAGGGTCTCAAGGCTGAGTCCGGACAAGATATTTATCTTTGTGGTGGTGGGATCTTAGCTGCTCAATTGTTTGCAGAGAATCTCATTGATAATGTTGTCCTCAAAGTGAATCCCGTTTTGTTGGGTTCAGGAATTCCATTGATTGCAGGTAGGCCTCAGCCCATGCCGGCCAAACACTTGCGACTGGTTGATAGCAAAATTTACGATAATAGCCTTGTCCTATTGGCATATCAAGTTCTGCAAGCTGATGAAGTCGATTGATTGAGCCAACGGCTCAATACCTCTCATACGGGCTATCTTTCGGTGCATCATCCACCAGAACCAATAGGGTGAGTAATCAAGCTGTAATTGTGCCAATGGGACCAATTTGTATTAAGTTTTGTCAGAGGAGTCCATGACACTCTGCTCATTCTATAGATTTTGTGACTATTAATATGCTTCGAATTCGCACCGCTGTTTTAAGTACCCTTTTGGCTTTATTTTTACTACTGCCTTTACCTGCCTATGCGGCTAGTTCTGCAGCAACTAGAGCCATTGATGATGCAGATATCGTTACGCAAGATTTTTCCGGTCAAAATTTACGAGAAGCTGAGTTTAGTAACAACCAATTAGCAGGCGCTAATTTTAAAGAAGCTGATCTGACGGCTGTCGTGTTTAATGGGGTTGATTTGACGGGTGCTAATTTGCAGAACGTCGATATGACAGGTGGTTTAGCCTATTTGAGCAGTTTTATTGATGCGGATTTGAGGGGTGCTATCTTGACTGAAGCAATGCTGCTACAGTCGAGTCTTCGGGGTGCGACGGTGACTAATGCTGACTTCAGCTTTGCTGTGATTGATAAGGATCAAGTCATAAGCTTGTGCAAAGATGCTAGCGGCGTCAATCCAGTGACAGGGGTTGATACCCGTGACTCTCTAGGATGTTCGTGATGAATGGCTCAGGGACCCAGACTTGCGTGCTTCAAGCCCCAATATAAACCTGTATAGGAATGAGGTTTTACAATCACGACCGGGCTACCAGGCGAGTTAAGAGGTAGTGGTTTATTAAAATAGTTGCTTCTTTAGAGCGCGAGCGAAGGCTTCAGCCTCCTTCTTCTGGTTAGGTTTGCCCTTCACAGGTATTTTATTGCCTCCCCCTGTAGAAATGATCACCACAGGTGAACTTCTAAAACAGAGCAATCCAGCGCACATCAGCAAAGCACCGATGATGTAAAACATCATGGCCTTGAGACTCAGCAGCACAATCAAACCTACACTCAGGCAAAACAGGCCAGCGAAAATCCGAGGCTTGAGTTCATAGCTTACAGAAACAATATGTTCTAAAGGGATATCTTGCCTGCCCTTTTGGGAAGAATAGGTCACTTTTCTGTCTGTGACCATTCCGAAGTCATTGTTAATAATCGTTTTTTCGTGAAGGTTGTAAACCATCGCAGTATTTTTGATGCTGAGCTGATCTATACGAGAATTATACGCATGGTTCGTCTGTTTTCTGCGAAAACTTATGCTTTATTGATGATTTTGTCCTTGCATAGTGATCTGAGCCTATGGATTCGGCATTTAACCTTTTTAGAGAGATAATACTAGCCTAAACCCTCGTAAGCTCGTGCTTCAGTTCTGGGTTTGAATAAGTAATACTTCGCAAAATAAATCCATAGATTTATAAGACAAGTTAAAGAATATCCCCAGAATTTGGGGATCAATATTAGGATGCCAACAAGCTAACCTGTTTTGATTTAAAGGGTGACCATCTCTATCTTGATTGATGACCTCCGCTTGAGTTTGTTCTCCCAAACCACTGCAACATTTTCCATGTTGTCATGAACGTCTCACGATCGTTCCATATTCATTTCACCTGGATTTCAACCTTCTACTGCTGTAATTCAGCCTATTTCTACACCTAACGTTGAAATTTGTGAGTATCCATATATGTCTGTGAGCCGTTTAGACCCTAGATATTGATAGAAATTGACGATTTGATCTCCTGTGCCATCTTTCACTGAGAAAGATGGATTCTCTCCAATCTTGATTTTTCACTATTTCACCATCCCATAACAGCAAGGAGCCTTCATGACTGTAGCCGACAAAAAATTGGCTGAAGCTAACGCTAGCAGCGCTTCAGATCCCAAAACCTGTCTTAAAGTTGGTATCCCCAAAGAAGTTTTCCCAGGAGAACGCCGGGTCGCCGCCACACCAGATACAGCTAAAACTCTACAGAAAATGGGGTTTGAGGTTCTGGTTGAAGCGGGGGCGGGGGCTAACGCTACGTTCTCTGATGCCGTGTATGAACAGGCTGGTTGCAACATCGTTGCGGATACAAACCAACTTTGGGAAACAGCGGATATTATTCTCAAGGTGCGTGCGCCTCAGATGCACCCTACCCTTAACTGCCATGAAGCTGAATTTTTGGCCGAGGGCAAAACCCTTATTAGCTTTATCTGGCCTGCTCAAAACGAAGATTTGCTGAAGCAGCTTGCAGAGCGTAAAGCTAATGTCTTGGCAATGGATGCGATCCCTAGAATTAGCCGCGCTCAGAAAATGGACGCTCTCAGCTCCATGGCCAATATTGCGGGCTATCGAGCCGTAGTGGAATCAGCAAATAACTTCGGCCGCTTTTTTACTGGACAAATTACTGCTGCGGGTAAAGTTCCTCCTGCCAAAGTATTGGTGATTGGTGCGGGTGTTGCCGGTCTGGCTGCCATTGGGGCAGCTCGGGGCTTGGGATCAATCGTGCGGGCCTTTGATACTCGTCCTGTGGTCAAAGAACAGGTACAAAGTATGGGGGCTGAGTTCCTAGAGCTGGAATTTGAAGAAGATGGTTCGGGTACAGGTGGCTATGCCAAAACTATGAGTCCTGAGTTCATTGCTGCTGAAATGGCGTTGTTTGCAGAGCAAGCCCAAGACGTCGATATTATTATCACCACTGCCTTAATTCCTGGTAAGAAAGCACCCTTGCTGATTACTAAAGACATGGTAGAGAGCATGAAAGAAGGCTCCGTTGTCGTGGATATGGCGGCAGAACAAGGGGGCAACTGTGAGGTGACCCGACCCAATGAGGTCTATCAACACCATGGCGTTACCATTGTCGGTCTCACAGATTTACCTAGCCGGATGGCTAACCAGTCTAGTCAGCTTTACGGCAATAACCTCTGTCACTTGCTGAAGGATATGGGCGGTGCAGAAGAGTACAAGATTGACTTTGAAGATGAAGTTGTTCGCGGAGCAACGGTTCTCCAAGAAGGCAAAATCACCTGGCCTCCTCCTCAAGTGAGTCAGCCCTCACCGGCTAAGCCTGCGGCAGAAACACCTGCTATGCCTGTCACCCCAGAAGTCAAAGAGAAGTCCGTGATTAGTCAATGGTTGCCGTTGATTGCCGTGGGTGCTGCCTTGTTGGGGCTAGGTATTGCTGCTCCTCCTTCATTCTTGACCCACTTCACGGTATTTGTGTTGGCCTGCTTTGTAGGTTGGCAAGTGATCTGGAATGTGGCTCCAGCTCTGCATACGCCTTTAATGAGTGTCACCAATGCCATTAGCGGCATCATCATCCTAGGTGGCATGCTGCAAATTTCGGGGCCTTTAACCTCTCCGACAACGATACTGGGTGCGATCGCAATTCTAGTTGGCACCATCAATATCGCTGGAGGCTTCCTGGTTTCCCAGCGCATGCTGCAAATGTTCCGTAAATAATCTCTTGTTTTTTCGGTCAATAAACACCCTGCCGTCCTCAACTGGATAGGACAGCAGGGGTCCATATGCTTCCAGCTTTCTTAGGAGTCAACTATGACCAATAGCCTTGTTACCGTGGCTTATATCGCGGCAAGTGCTTTATTTATTCTCAGCTTGGCGGGCCTGTCTAATCAAGAAACCGC
>CALDHF010000331.1 GCA_937941595.1 uncultured Acaryochloris sp.
CGCCACGGAACATCTCACCATCGGCACCCTCAAAACTGACTTCAACTTCTCCACCGAGCGCAAACGGATGCTCAATGCTGATCGCGTGGTGAATACCGAAGACAATGTCAAACAACATTCCCATACCCATAAAGTTCTCTAAGTTTCTAAGGGAAGATGCCCGGTCTCACCCCTTTCTCACCCGTCCACAGACGATAAAGTCTTAGCCCCAGCATGGCCCCAGCATGCACAGGTTTAGAAAGACCCTGTTCTTTATACCTACATCGAAAAAATTAAAGCAAGACTTTAGAACTCTACAGCGACTACCCCATGGCTATTTTGAGGGTAGTTGGCATGGTTGTTGCTGCGGCAACCAGAAAAATGTATCACCTGATACAAAATGCTCATGATCGGGTCTCTTACGATACTGAGGCTAAATCCTTAGTGCGGCTCCCCTGACAGTTGTTGTTCAACCGCTCCTGCATTTGGCAGCAGACCTCGGGGAATGTGCTGGAGCTTGCTATTTACTGTGAAGGAGTAATTCATGGCCCAATCCCCCCAAGACATTTTGAATTGGATCAAAAACGATAATATTCAAGTCGTTGACCTCAAATTCATCGATATGCCAGGCATCTGGCAACATCTGACCCTCTATCAAGATCAGATTGATGCCAGCAGCTTCACCGATGGTGTGGCCTTTGACGGGTCCAGTATTCGGGGTTGGAAAGCCATCAACGAATCCGATATGGCCATGGTGCCCGATCCCAATACGGCCTGGATCGATCCCTTCATGGAAGAGCCAACCCTGAGCATGATTTGTAGTATTCAGGAGCCTCGCACTGGGCAGCCCTACGATAGATGCCCCCGCTCCATTGCCAAAAAGGCTTTGGATTATCTAGCCAGCACTGGTATTGGTGATACCGCATTCTTTGGCCCTGAAGCTGAATTTTTCATTTTCGAAGACGTTCGCTTTGACCAAACCGAAAATTCTGCTTATTACTATGTAGATACCAAAGAAGGTCGTTGGAACTCCGGTGCAGTTGAGGAAGGCGGTAACCTAGGCTATAAACCCCGCTATAAGGAAGGCTATTTCCCAGTTTCTCCCACTGATACCCTGCAAGATATGCGCACGGAGATGCTCTTAACGATGGCCAAGTGTGGGGTGCCCATTGAAAAGCATCACCATGAAGTAGCCACCGGTGGCCAATGCGAACTCGGCATCAAGTTTCAACCGATCATCGAATCGGGGGACAGCTTGATGATCTACAAGTACTGCGTCAAGAACGTTGCCAAGAAATATGGCAAATCAGCCACCTTTATGCCCAAGCCGTTGTTTAACGACAATGGATCAGGGATGCACACCCATCAGTCCATCTGGAAAGCCGGGCAGCCTCTTTTCTGGGGAGATGGCTATGCCAACCTCAGCCAGACTGCATTGCATTACATTGGCGGCATCCTCAGGCATGCACCCGCGTTGTTGGCCCTCACCAATCCCACAACCAACTCCTACAAACGCTTAGTTCCTGGATTTGAAGCCCCCGTGAATTTGGCCTACTCCCAGGGTAACCGCTCTGCCTCAGTGCGGATTCCTTTATCGGGTCCTAATCCGAAAGCTAAGCGTCTAGAGTTCCGTTGTCCTGACGCCACCTGCAACCCTTACTTGGCCTTTGCGGCCATGCTCTGTGCAGGGATTGATGGCATTAAAAACCAAATTGATCCAGGCAGTTCTTTGGATGTAGACATCTATGATTTGAGTCCTGAAGCACTGGCAAAGATTCCATCTACCCCCGGCTCTCTCCTAGAAGCACTAGAGGCATTGCAAAATGACCATCGCTTCCTCACTGATACCGGGGTCTTTACTCAAGACTTTGTCGAAAACTGGATTGAGTACAAGATTGATAATGAAGTGAATCCGATGCGCTTACGTCCCCATCCTTATGAGCTTTCCCTCTATTACGATGTTTAAACCGGGCACAGATCTAGGGATTTAAACCCAAAGTTGATTTCTTAAAAAAGCTACCTGATTTTTAGGTAGCTTTTTTTGGCAATGATTTACGAAAACTACATAGTCCGTAATATATCGTCTTCAATCCTTTCTCCCATGAATATATAGAGGTGGGAACTGCGGGAGTATCAAGTACCGCAAAAGCTTATGCACAGGGCAATACAGTTATTATAAAACTTGAATTCTTTTCATTCTCTTTGCAAAAAGAAATGCTTTTATATTGCATTTATCTATCAACTGCTGAGACTTTTCCCGCGGGTAGTTTTCTAGCAAGAGCAATAGAGAAAGAAACATGCTATCTTGACCGAAATCATAGCCTCAATTTGAGTTAAAACAGGATCGGGAGCAACCTGTTCTGAAAGCCGAACAGCTTATTGAAGGTGTTTTTTGTGCACCTTAGTCTGACTGGCTCACGTCCCTAAGCCGTACAACCTATTGGTCTAGCTCTAAGGACTGGCAGGTTGGTTTCGGGATGATCAGCAAAGCAGACTTTTTGCGATTAGAAGGCAAACCTGACTTTCACTTCACCTATGTGCAAGAAATGAGTGCAATTTCACGAAATATGAATCTTGAACCGAAAAGCTCTATGGGTGATGCCCTTCAGCGATCGTCAGTTGGTTCATCTGATCAGTTAGCAAAGCCCTCAACAAAATCAACTAAAAGCACCATCGACTATCCTCACCAGGAAAAGTTGCGCCACTTAGTTCAGCAGGGTGATACGGAAGCGCTGACCGAATTAATCAATCCCTATCTCCAAGCCCATTCGCTGCAAGTTGCCGATCTTGCGTTTAAGGCAGAGGGGCTACAGCTCAGTGTGGAAGGGGCGGATGTTCCTGAACAATCTCAGGTGGTGGCTCTCGTGCGGGACTATCTCAGCCAATTGCGGTTACCTTCTCTAAAAACGGTAACCCTATACGGTCAAAAACTGGGGCAAGAGCTACCCTTTTGGATGGAGCAAATCGAGCTAGATCTATTGATCATGGATTCTGAGCCTGCTTTGGCAACCCCGTCAGGGGATGGAGATCTTGAACAGGTTTCTTTGCCACCTCGACCAGATCTCACCGCATTGCCCAGTGAAATCGCATTGAAACTTACGCAACAGTATGAAGCAGGTGAACGCAATTTTGCTGGCATCAACCTTAAAGATGAAGCCTTACCCGGCATCAATTTGACTTTAGCCGATTTGCAAGAAGCCAATCTGGTCTGGTGTAATTTGCAAAAGGCTAGTCTGAGTCATGCCAATCTCACAAGCGCTCAGGTGCGACACGCTGATTTAACAAATGCCAATTTGCAAGGCGCAAAATTACAAGGGACCGATTTACAGGGCGCCAAATTGCAAGGCGCTAACCTCAGTTGGGCGACCTTAAGAGGGACCAATTTGACGGATGCGGATTTAACGGATGTCAATTTAAAGAATGCGACTTTAGAGCGGGTGATTATGCCCGATGGAACAATCCTGGATTAGCTGGGGCAAGCCCTAAAGTAGAAGACTTCAACTGTGGCATCCATACATACTCCTAAGTGGCTTGATGCCACATACTTCCCAGCTTGATGCCAGCAGCAGCCTACATCTTGTCTAGGATAAATCCGGCTACTGCAAAGTAAATGGTGACCCCTAACACGTCTACTGCCGTGGTGATAAAGGGGGCCGACATCAAGGCTGGATCAAACCCAATCGCTCTAAACACGAAGGGGAGAGCAGAGCCAGCAACGGATGCCAAAATGGAGATAGCAACGAGGCTGATACCGACTGCGATCGCAACCGCCAAGCTCCCCTGTAAAAAATACGCCCAAATCACCACAATCACACCCAACATCAAGCCTAGAACCGCACCCGCCATAGCCTCCCGTCGAATCACCCACATAGGATGATTTGACTCCAATTGGTCAACATTGAGACTGCGAATCACCACCGTAGAAGACTGGGCACCCACATTCCCCCCCGTCCCGATTAAGAGGGGAATGAAACTGGACAGTGCCACCACTTTCTGCAACATCGCCTCTTGGCTATGGATCACAGCCGTTGTCCCCGTATTCGTCAACAACAGCACTAATAGCCACACCACCCTTCTGCGGGCAACCGTAATCAGATCCGTTTGAAAATAATCATCTCCACCAGACTGCACCCCACCCATACGATAGATATCTTCAGTAGTTTCCTCCTCGAAAATATCGATCACATCATCAACCGTCACAATCCCGACCAAGCGTTGCTCTCGATCAACGACAGGCATCGCCAAGAAATCGTAGCGTTGGATGGTTCTTGCTACAGCTTCTTGATCGGCATCCGTATTCACTGAGACCACATCTCGGGTCATGATTTCGCCAATGGTCTGCTCCGTTTGAGCCGTCACTAAATCCCGCAGAGATAGAATCCCCGTTAAATGACGCGCCACATCAACGACATACAGGTAATACACCGTTTCAGTAAATCGGGCTAAACTCCGAATCCGCTCCAAAGCCTGAAAAGCAGTCAAATTCTCTTTGAGTGAAATATACTCAGGCGTCATAATCCGGCCTGCAGTATCCGCCTCATACCCCAACAGCAACGCCGTTGCTTGTCGTTCCATCGGACTCAGTTGTCCAAGCAGCCGACTGACCACCTTTGCCGGCAACTCATCAAACAACCTCGCCCGATCATCTGGCGACATCTTATCAACAATATCTAAGACATCCTGACGCTTAAACTCTTCGACCAAAGACTGCTGAACATTAGAATTTAAGTCTTCATAAACTTCAATGGCCTCATCTTTCGATAAGAGTCGAAAAGCGATGGCTTGTTGGGCCTCAGGCAATTCCTCAATAGCTTCAGCAATATCTGCTGGCAGCAAATGCACCAACACATCCTTGGCCTGTCCCAAACTCCCCTGCTCTAGCAGCATCAATAACTGTGATCTCACCTCTCGCAGCTCTTTGCGAGAAACACCATGAAATCTAGAATCAGGTTGCTCAGTCAAGCCAGATCCTCTCACTTTGATGAAAAACAACAGGTCCAGGCCATCTATAATAGCCAGTCTCTGAGGGTATAAGCAGACAGGGACAATGGGGGATCTTACCCCTGAGACAACCCGAACAAATCCTGCCAGCCATTAGTTTACGCTATTGCGAGAAACTCGGTTAGCTTCATTACCCTTAGCGATTCTGCCTCCCAACACTGTTGCCCATACCGTTCAGAACTAACCTTATCAACACCATTTTCTGCAATTTGCGTGTTGACAAGATTAAAAAGTTACTACAACAGGTGCTCAAAGTTATGTTAGGGTATTTATTCTATGCTAGGATGCATTGGCCTCTCAGGGGTCGCTAACTCAATGGTAGAGTACTCGGCTTTTAACCGATTTGTTCCGGGTTCGAGTCCCGGGCGACCCATATTTCACGAATTCGCATCCCTCGACTTCAGATTAAGCTACCTGAGAACCCGCTAGACAAGGTAGGATATCTAAAGATTAGCGTAAGAATTCGGCGCAGTTTTCGCTTTTTAACGACGATAAACATTTAGGAGGATCAACTATGGCGCTTGTACCAATGCGGCTCTTGCTCGATCATGCTGCCGAAAACGGCTACGGCATCCCCGCATATAACGTCAATAATATGGAGCAAATTATCTCCATTATGCAAGCCGCAGATGAAGCAGATAGCCCTGTCATTCTGCAAGCTTCGCGCGGTGCCCGGAGTTATGCCGGTGAGCATTTCCTACGCCACTTGATTATGGCTGCGGTTGAATCCTACCCTCATATCCCCATCGCCATGCACCAAGATCATGGGAATAGCCCGACCACTTGCTATTCCGCCATGAAAAATGGTTTCACTAGCGTCATGATGGATGGTTCCTTAGAAGCCGACGCTAAAACCCCTGCCAGCTTCGAATACAACGTAGAGGTCACCCGTAAGGTTGTCCAAGTCGCTCATGCCATTGGCGTTAGTGTCGAGGGTGAATTGGGGTGCTTAGGTTCCCTAGAAACAGGGCAAGGTGACAAAGAAGACGGACATGGTTTCGAAGGGACTCTCAGCCGTGAGCAGCTCTTAACGGATCCAGATGAAGCCGTTGAATTTGTTGAGCAAACTCAAGTGGATGCCTTAGCTGTTGCTATCGGTACCAGCCACGGTGCTTATAAATTCTCTCGTAAGCCTACCGGAGAAATTCTAGCCATTAGCCGCATTGCAGAAATTCATAGTCGCTTACCCAATACCCACTTGGTGATGCATGGTTCTTCTTCCGTGCCCCAAGAGTGGATTGACATGATTAATGCAAATGGTGGCAAAATCCCTGAAACCTATGGTGTTCCTGTTGAAGAAATTCAGAAAGGGATCAAGAACGGTGTTCGCAAAGTCAACATCGATACTGATAACCGCCTAGCGATTACGGCTGCTATTCGTGAAGCTGCTTTCAAAGATCCAAGCAACTTTGACCCTCGTCATTTCCTTAAGCCTTCTATCAAGTACATGAAGCAAGTTTGTCTAGCCCGGTATGAGTCATTTGGCACATCCGGCAATGCAAGCAAAATCAAGCAACAATCCTTAGACATCTTTGCCGTTAAATATTCCAAGGGTGAGTTGGATGCAACGACCAAGAAAACTGTCGCTGTTTAGCTTGCAATAAAAAGCCTCAGGTGAAGCTATAAATAATAAACCTCACCTGAGCCCATCTTCTCATTCACATTATGAGACTTAAAAAAACAAAGACCGAGGCAGATAACTTGCCTCGGTCTTTTTTCGGTTTTGCAGTTACGTCTTAGAGCTTTCGAAGAAAAGGCATTGGGTTAATAGCCCCTTTCCCAGCAGAATGAAGCTCAAAATGAGTATGAGGTCCGGTGCTTAATCCAGTACTACCCATTTCAGCGATTTGCTGACCTTGGTAAACCGATTGCCCCACACGAGTCTTAATCTTATGGTTATGGGCATAGAGAGTAAGACTACCGTCAGGATGACGAATCTCAACCAGGTTGCCATATCCCCAGCGGTTCCAGCCAGCAGTGGTCACCACGCCAGGGGCAGAAGCGACTACAGGTGTACCCACAGGCGCAGCAATATCAATTCCTCGGTGAGGACGTCCCCATCGCCAACCATATCCAGAGGTCAACACACCTTTAGCTGGCCATAGATATTTCTGGGGTCCGGGTAGCATTTGACTGGGAAGGTACCGGTCCACGGACGACAAAGGCGGTAATTCTAAGCTTGGAATCTGTGGTAGGACACTGCGGGTGGCGATGACGGTGTTATCTTTCCCTAAGCCCGCACCAGGAGACAGTTGCGGTGAAGAAGGGAGAATGGCCACTGGGGTTTTCGCCTTTCCTGCTTTTGCAGATGATGTCTGAATAACATCCGAGTCATTCTTATCGGATTGATAGGACTGATCTGCCAACACATCAGACTTACCAGCAAGCGCCGTGCTATCTAGCTCAACAATATCTTGAGCCGTATTCAAGGACATTGATAAAGACTGATGGGCCGGAATTCGAAGCCGTGTTTTGGGCCCAATTGAACTGGGATCAGTAATCCGATTGGCTTTTTTGATTTCTTTAGCAGAAATCTGGTACAAGCGGGATATATCTTCTAAGGTTTCCCCAGGCTTAACCTTATGAACAATAGCCCCTGAATCAATCAAGGCTGAGTTCTGATCATTCGGAATAATGGTCTGGGATAAATCAATATCAGGCAATACCGCAATGGATTCATTGGCCTCTAACGCCTGTGGGTCGGGAGCATCGGCAGCTACATCATTTTCAAATTCTAACGAACCGCTGGGTTGAGACGCAATTTCCAGAGCAGTCGTCAGATCCAGAGGATTGGCAACTGCCGATGCCTCTAGAGTCACATCTGAGGCTGTATCCGCCTGAGAGAGCAGTGCATCCAGATCGAGTAGATACTGAGGCGCCGATTCTGCCACCAGTATTGGCTCGACAACCTGGGGAGTAACGCTATCTAGGATATCGGTCGTCCCCAACGCCAGAATATTGTCGCTACTATCCAAATCCAGAATATCTGTAGACGCCAAGAGATTCTTAGTCGTTAGGGAAATTTCACTAGATAGGAGGGAGGATGTCCTGGCCAAATCGCTTTGAGTAAAAGAAACCACAGAAGATTTTTCAGATCGTGATTCTTGCGTAGCAGAGGGGCGAGGTGATGTACTCACGACCAACAGATCAGGATGTTGTGTGATCAGAACAGTCGATGCCGGAATAGGTTTGGATGCAACCAGAGCAGGCGTGTTTGGATCCGTCCGAGTCTGAAATACTCGGGTATGACTCGAGGTTCTTTTGGCTTGGTAGGCCGATAGCTTATACCGGGAAGATCCAATCAAATCGGGGAGCTGCAGCGGCTTAGATGCGGATGATTTTAGCTGTGCAGGAGCGACAACAGCATTCGCTGAGCGCTCAGTTAAGAATCCGCCGAAGGCACTGACCGTGATCACAAAACCTAGAACACTGACAGAACGAGTTCGACGAAGGAGAGTTGATACAACACTGGTTGGGTGGGGTTGATTAACCAATTTCCCATGCAAACTCAGGGCGGTATCAATCTTCTGCGGAATTTCTCGTTTCAATGAGGACCTCCTAAATGCTTAACGGGTTTCAGGGATAAATTCAGATGTAATAAATATGTTTGAACTAGATTTCAAGGAATTTATATATAAGTCCTTAATTATCTCATAACATTGTTCTGAAGGGCAGAGCTTGAAAATGCTTGCGGACAAAATACGCATTAGGTAAAAATACCCTGTTTTTTGAAATTCGACAAGCTATAAGCTGCAATATATAAAGGTGCAATTTGCCATTAAACCTTTGTATGAAAGCCATCTTTGGTATTGATTGATACGGTTTCAGTATCGAGGCATAAAAATGAACCCTTTAGCCTCTCAAACTTTTACTATGCGACCAATGGTGATAGATAAGGCTTTTCTATAAGTTGCCCACTATTTGTGACATATATCCTCCGTATTACTACTGAATTCTTATACATTGTCGATTCAGAATTGTATTAGATGTCCGTGCTAATACGGGAAGGTGTCGCCAACCCACCCAAAATATGGCTTCTGCTTTGCGAATTTCTCAAAATCTTGGTGTAAATCCTTAGTAATAATCAAATAAAATTATCGGTTCAAAAAGAAAATTGAATGTTAGTTATGAGAACCCTAACCGATAAGTTTTTCTAGACTTAACGATTAACAATAATGATGAATCTCTTCTCAAGCTAGTGCTGTTGGCATGAGGGTAGGTATTGTATTTTAGCTGTAAATACTAAGGCTATACGTTCAATGCCAGCTGTCGTCGAGCTTCAAATAAACCGACAGCAGCACTGACGGATAGATTTAAACTCCGAACCTGTTCATGGGCCATCGGAATGCGCAGCACTTCCTGACTCTCTTGTAAGATATCTGGCGGCAACCCACTGGACTCGCTCCCAAATATCAACCAGTCTTGGTCTTTGAACTGAAATTGCAGGTAGCTGCTGGTGCCTTTAGTACTAAAGCTAATAGAGCGCCCTCCATGGCTCTGTTGATAGCTTTGAAAGACGGGCCACGAGGAATGGCAGCGGAGCTTGACATAGGGCCAATAATCTAGGCCTGCTCGCTTTAAGTACCGATCAGAAATCTCAAACCCCAACGGTTCAACAAGATGCAGCTCCGTCTGGGTTGCAGCACATGTTCGGGCAATATTGCCTGTATTAGGAGGTATTTCTGGATAAACGAGGACAACCCGTAACATAGTCTAGATAGTGCTGTTCAGAATGGGTTATACCGCCACAGGCTCACATATTTTGTTGCGAATATCAATCTCGTTTTGAGACATATCTGCGATCGCATATTGCATCGTATCAGCAATCGAATGTCCCTGATCATAGTAGGCTAGCCATTTCAGGGCGTCATTGCCCTGCTCCAAAATCTGGTGAATGGGAGATAGGAAGCAACTAAAGCCAGATTGCTTCGCAGTCGGCCACACCTCTGTATACAGCTCGTCGATCCAATCACGGGCCAAAATTTGGCGACCATCTTGCCAATGGGTTATGGATGCATCCAGACTTTGAGATGCAGCGGTGGTTTCATTCGCATCCGCAAGGGCAACTAAATGATCGGGATCCGAACTAAAATCACTGCCTACTAAGGGATCAAGGCTCGGGTCGTCCATCAGCTGTAGAATCCGGGCTTCTAGTAGAGCAGTAATGGCCAATAGATGCACAGGATTGGTGACCAAATCGCAAATCCGCAATTCGAGGCGATTGAGGTCATAGGGTCGGCGATTACCATTGGGACGCACCGAACTCCAGAGATGCCGAACATTTTGCATCGCTCCTGTCTTTAGTTGGGCTTCTGTCCACTGAATAAAATGACTATGATCTGTAAATAGAGGCACCCAAGCTGGCGTTTTTGGAAAAACCGCCCAGCGCGTGGAATGATGCCCAGTCACTTCTCCCCCTAGAAAGGGTGACGAAGCACTGAGAGCCAGAATAAGAGGGGCTTCCATGCGAACTAGGCGACAAGCCCGCAATAACAAATCCGGGTCTGGAATACCAATATTGATATGAATACTCGCCGTGACAACGCTGGTGCCGTAGGTGTTTTCAATATAGGAATGGTAGGGATTTTTGGGGTCAGATCGATAAAATCGATCGCTGTCTTCTAGGGCGAGGGTACTACCCGGAACCAGCGTATAGTCTCCCAGGGTTTGCAGATACTGGCGTAATCGCAACCGAGGCTGCACCAAATCACACAGTAGCTGATCGTAATGATGGGCAGGGGCAGTAGTGTACTCAACATTGCGGCTATCAGGCTCGCGGACAAACCCGTCTAGATTAGCAACAACGCGATCTGAGAGGCCTACAATCTTACCCGTAGGCTGCCCAGTATAAACTTCAACTTCAAACCCTTTAGACAGCACCATACATTCGCCTCGCTCTAGTCAAAATCAGTTTTGGAGCAGATCAAAGACTCCTAAAGGCAGTGATTAACTTCTATGAGGGCAAGCCTTGAATGGAAGCACATCTGGGAAGAGGATCAACACAACCGTCACATACAACCAGCGACCCAGACCTAGTCAGGCTGATGTAGCTAACTGATGTTCATATTCTCACATGTTTCGGGTTACAGCCCCAAACGAAGAGCATTACCTCAGCTAGAACGTCGTGACATAAAGCGTTTAGATCCAAGAATTCAGTTCTAGGGGACTGATGCCTTAGAAACTAGAAAATATTAGATAAAACAGCTAGAAATCTGCACAAAGGGAGCGCTCATTCTATCAAAGACCGAATGGTATCGGAGAGAATATTCAAAATCCCTGATTCCTGAATATAAGGCTGAGCGTCTTTAATATAAGGCTGAGCTTCTTTTAGAATCGGGCCAGCTTCTTGGAGTAAGGGACCCGCTTCTTTCAGCAAAGGACTCGCAGCGCCAACGACTGGCGCGAGCTGCTTACCTTTCGCAATCAGCGGACCATACTTTTGATAGGCTTCCAGAAGACGCTCACCTTCCACTTCAACGGTTTCGGTGGGATAGTTCTCAAGGGTGTCTAGAATCGTGATTTGCCCATCTCGACTGGCATCTAAGACCAGGGCAGACCGAATGGCCTGCCGATTGGCTCGGTTGGAGGGAGGGTGCATAATTTCCCCGGCCTCATCCAGCATGGCATCTCCGAAGGGGGTATTCAGTAGTTGATCAAGCTGAGTTGGACTAACGGCGAAAGGACGGGTTAAAATCTCGCTAACTTTTTGGGGATCTTGTTCTGCTATCTCTAAATATGCTTTCAGATCTGCGGGGGCGCGACCCGTATCAGCCAATTGACGCAGAGAACTCACGGGTACTGACCGGGCAATTGGCCCATATTTAAATACAACCTGTTCTGCAGCTCCAGCAGGGATTGCGCTCAACAGCACAGCCGCACAACTGCCAAGTAAACATTGCTGCCAACTGCTGTTGGTCTGTGATTTAGTTGAACTCATAATCCTAGGGTTTTTCCTTTATCAATCTTAAGAATACCCAATTACCATGACCGATTTGTAATCTTGGAGTTCCTTCAAACTTAAAGAGGTCCAGTTCTAACGGCAAGGGATAGGGGGCTAGAGCAATATTTTTGCTTACCGTTGATATGCCAAGGAGGCGTCGAAAACTGATTCAATAGAAAGGGACTAAATCAGTCTGTGGCCTCTGTATCATCTTACATTGAACCCCCAGGCGTTGGGGGATTTGAGGTGCAGAACCTGAATCCTTGATTGGATTGATCAAAGTGATCCCCTGGCAACTAACACATTGAAAGGTAAACCGTTTATGGATATTATCCCTGCTATTGATTTACTGGAAGGTCGTTGTGTTCGTCTTTATCAAGGGGATTATGACCAATCTCAAGTTTTTTCAGAGAATCCAGTGGAAGTGGCCAAAGCATGGGAAGCCCAAGGTGCTCAATGGTTGCACTTGGTGGATTTGGATGGGGCCAAAACAGGCCAACCTGTAAATATAGATGTGATCGCGGCGGTGGTGGAGGCTTTAGATATTCCGGTACAGGTGGGAGGAGGATTGCGAGATCGCAACCGCGTTACCCAACTCCTAAACCTAGGGGTAAAGCGAGGCATTTTAGGTACAGTCGCCATTGAGAAACCCGATCTAGTGCAAGAGCTATGCCAAGAATTCCCCGACCAAATTATGGTGGGTATTGATGCCCGAGAGGGCAAGGTTGCCACCCGAGGTTGGCTGGAAACCTCCGAAATTTTAGCGGTAGACTTAGCCAAACGCATGGTAACGGCAGGCGCTGCTGCCATTATTTACACCGATATTCAACGGGATGGAACGCTGCAAGGTCCCAATATTCCGATGCTCCGAGAAATGGCTGAGGCCATTACGATTCCTGTGATTGCGTCAGGCGGGGTCAGCTCGATCACAGATCTGCTGAACTTGTTGGCTTTAGAAGCCATAGGAGTAACCGGGGCAATTGTAGGCAAAGCCTTATATACCGAAGATATTGCTTTATCTGAGGCCCTCAGAGCTGTAGGTCCAGGTCGCTGGCAAGATGTCCCCCCTGATATTGAGTCTTCAGCGTTTGCTTAAGCGGCTGAGCCAGTTAGCCCCTTTGTAGATCTTGGATGTCCAAGGTCAAAGAGGGGGGTGCTTCAAAGTCTCTACAGTTGATCGCCTGTTCCGATAAAGCAATATCAGGACGAACTGAGCATTTAAGACGGTAGTCGTTCGTGAAGTATTGGCAGTTGCTACAAGGGATTTGATGCATGCGTTTGGAGGTGCGGATACTGTATGCGATCGCAGATCCAATATTCCAAAGTATCAACCCCACAATCCCCCAGGCCAAACAAAAGCCAATCCCCACAAACAGAAAATGAAACGTAGGGGAAACCCACAATTGATAAACCATAATGCCCCGATAACAAAGCCATGTGCTGATGGGCAAAAAACTACCCATCCTCAAGGTAAAACTTTAAAAACGAACGGGAAGCAAAGGACATACCTTCGTTATAAATATTGCGATCTCTTTACGCTTAGCAATCGAGCAACACAATTAGGCTGCTCATAACCCAAGAGTTGAAAGTCGCTGGTCAAGACATCTGTAATCTCACTCCATGATTTTTACAGTATTCATTAATCCTCAAAACCAGCGATCAGCAAACTCAGGATTGCGTTCTCGATACAAGCATTAGGCTTGTTCAATCTAAGCTTCCTTGGGGCATCAGTATAGGCTATTAGCCTGAGCGTAGACATGCTGGAACTAAAGAAAACAGAATTAAAATAACCTCCTCTAAAGTTCCTTGCCTAAAAACCATTCATATCCAACTTTAAACTGCGATTTACCGCCAGTTTCCACGATCGATCCGTGACCGGGTATAACTCGATCAAAATCCCAGGTTAATATCTGTCGAACTGAAGCTTCGACTGCATCCTTATTTCGAGTGCCCCATTTCTCCAACCAGGATGGACGTAGGGTGTCGTAAGCCCCTAGCACTCTCGCTGCAAGGCGTGTCCGCAAGGGACTGGCTTGATCAAAATTGAACGCAGTATCCGTAAGGATGAGAGTTTTACTGGACCGATGGTAAAACACTGTTTCCTGAGCTAGTTTAATTCCTCTGGGCAAAATGGCTGCAAAACCTTGAAATTGGAGATAATCCAACACATTCTCAAAGCTCCCTGGCTGAGTGAGCAAAGTATTAAAGATCAGATCAGGTCGCTTCGCTGGCAGTCCCTCCACACCCCATACTTGAGCTTCGGGATACAGGGCTTTAGCGGAGCCAATTGCGAGATGATGGAATAGGTTAGGGGCGATAATATGGCGAACAGGGCCAAGGTCGTGAAGGGTTTTGCGATCCTGCTCCTTGAGTTCAATCGGTGAAATCAACACTAGATCTTGACTAGGCAATCGGATAACGCTCATACGGCTTCCAACTTCTAAGCCTAGAAATTGTAGAGATTGGCTAACGGTCCAAAGATTCGAGGCAATCTTAGTCCAAGACATAGTAGCTCCTCAACATGAACAACATGCAAACTGGATAGGGTCAATTTCGAACGAGTGCAGATGTAGACTGGCTTGCCAACTGTTTAGTCCACTGCCAGCGTCGAAATAGAAATAGGGGGAGTCCAAAGGAGGGACCCACGAACACTGTCGCGATACAAAACAGCCAGAGCCTTTTCATACCAAGACGATGTCCTTCGAAGTACACCAGGACCAGCACAGTTACAGCAGAAATAATCACGTCTAGCCAAGCCGTCCAAGAGGCTGCACTCGCAGTTGCAAGATGAATAAATTGCCCAACATCAAACTGATGGGTAAACAGAAAATGCATCGCTGGGGTTAGGGGGACTAGCATCCCGACTAGGGTTAGCACTGGATAAGGCATGAAGATCTCCTATTTTTTATCGAATGTTCGGTATAAATAAATACCTCAACGTTTCAGAATTTCGCCTCGTCTTAGCTGCAGGCTAGAAGGTCAATGAGTATCTCCGTTTGCTGCACCACCCAATCCTGTTCTTGTTTGCCATGGTCATACAAAAATTGCAGCAGTAACCCATCCATAAAAACGAGCACAAAATCAACGTGACTTGAACTCAATTCTGGAAAGTAGGTTGCCAATTGATCGTGGGTTCGCTGCCACACTCCCCGCAAGAACTGCTGTTCACCGACGGTTCTATGCTGACTATGCTGGTGGAAATCGACCCAGAGCAGAATTTGCTGCTGATAAAACTGATAGCTTTCTAGAAAAAACGCCATGACGAGCTGGAGACGTTCACCTAACGTTTCTGCTGCTGGCGCCTGGGCAAAGAAGTTAGCAATGCCTTGCTCACACAATTCTTGAACCAACTGGGTAAAAATACCTTCCTTATTCGGAAAGTAGTGATATAAGGTCCCTGTCGAGACTTCTAATTCTTGGGCCAGCTGGCGCATCGTAATTGCTCCATATCCCTGCTTAGCAAATACAGTCAGGCACTTGCTAAGGAGTTCTTGACGGTAATGATTATGGTCAACAATTTTGGGCATCGCTTATTTATAACATTTGTTCGTTATAAATAAGCGACACAGAAATGAGTCAATCTTGATTTGAAGCCAAGGACCTAACAGTGGGCGGGATCTAGAACATAGAGATATATCATCACAGCACTAATGCTTGGCAAAGCTGGCGGAAATGATCGCCGCGTTTCTCGAAGTTTTGATATTGGTCAAAGCTGGCACAGGCAGGAGACAGCAAGACACTTTT
>CALDHF010000332.1 GCA_937941595.1 uncultured Acaryochloris sp.
TTCAACAGGCTCAGGTGAAGAGTCAGGTGTCGAAGTCGCCTGAGGAATAGTAAAGTCTTCGATGGCATCGACAGGGTTGACGGGAGAGCCTATCTCTGGAGACTGAGCAGACCAAGGATCTGGGATGATGTCTTGATCCTCAGGTGATGAAGTTGGATCTATCTCTGAACCCAGCCCAGGTTGGTCATCGATGTTAGACGACAATTCGATCGGTAATTCAGGATCTGAGGAGGATGTTGTCTCTGCAGAGAGGGCTTCGGTGGAGTCCACTACCCAAGCATCAGGCATTGGCACATCATCACCACTGGATGGAGCATCACCTGGTTGGCCACTAGGATTGGATGCAAAAAAGGGTGTATCAATAGAATCCCCAGAGATCAGCGAGTCCTCGCCAGTATCTGTATCGAACTGGATCAAGGTGGGATCTCCAATGGGGTCTTCAGCAGTTCCTTCTGTCGGGAGTGCTGCTTCGGTAGGTTGATTCAGCAACGAATCTAGATCTGGGAGAGAGGCTGGCTCATCTGTGCTGGGTGACTCCCCCAATAGTTCAGACAAAGAATCAAATAATTCATCAGATATTGGCCCTGATTCAGAGCTTAGATCTTCGCTACTTGAGTCCGGTGTAGGATCTGAAGGTGGTGTTCCATCCGGTTCCAAGTTAGATTCGTTTGGATTAACCATAATATAGGGCCATTTTTAGGGTTTAATCTTTGGAAACCATCCTACAGTCGTGTAGAAGGTGCAATCTTACCTTCCGCACATTCTTTTTAGAATTCATGAGGACAGGTTGTCAATTTACATTGTTTTTTGTGATTTTAAAAGCTGACAGTATATACCTACGCGATTTTACTGTATCCGACAGCTATCAGTTCTTGATAAAGTCAACAGCAATCATTTGCTTAATTACCCCTTGGGTATTGGTTCAGGTATGAGTTTGTCCCTCTCTTCTAAAAAATTCTTCGATTTTCTGGTGTTAACTTTATACTGTGCTGCACTGCTCGGTTGTTCAGCCGATAAAGAGCAAGCTCAAAATATAGAAAAACCTTCCCCAACCGTACCCAAGCAAACAGAAGCTTCCAAATCTAGTTCAGTACCACCCTCTTGGTCTATAATCCTGGCCGATCCGACAGATTCGCCAACAACACAGTCTACGCCAACCCCAACCGCTTCTGAACCTAGTGTTAAGCCCAGAACTAGGCTTGGATCTCCTGCGAGTCAATCACAGGGAAAGCCTACTCCCGAGCGCCCATCGACGCCCAAACAGGTTGCATTTTCCCGTACTCCTTATGCAGTCATTGATGAAGCTAAGCAAGATCAATTTAGGGTTAATGGGGAGCAAATTTTCAGTAACAGTTATCTGCCGAAGTATCCGGTTGAGTTCAACGAAGCAGATTTATTAGCTGTTCTCACAAGTGTCCAAACTTACTTTGCAAATCATAGCCAAACAGATCCTGATGTTTTGAGGACGGGACTGCTAGGAACAGGCGGTGTCACTATTGCAGATATCCAAGATACGTTGGCTTTTATGATCAATATTTTGGAACAAGATATTGCCCGACAGCAGCCCACTCGCTTGAAAGATCCCAATTTCATTAATACCCATTTTCAGGTGGTGAAATGGCAACCCTATAATCCGAAAGAACCTGATCAAAGCCAGTTGCGAATTACGAAATATGCGGTCTTCTCCCATCAAGGATCTCGCACGAAAACAGCAGAATTTGATACCCCTCTTTATCAACTGAAGCCAGAATTTGCGATTGATAAATTTTTCACCCAATACTCAAAGCAGGACGTACTGGCTGGTTTATATGAAACAGGTGGAAAGGAACAAGGTAAAGTTACCCCCCTCGCATACCTAACTAGACAAGGCTTAGAAGATGCCTTGCTCCAAGGTACGATTTTGATCCAGTTTAAGGATGGTTCATCTGCCTACTACAATGTTGCCCGCAACAATGACATTGCCTATGTAAGAGGGCTACCTCAGCGAGAACAAAAACGCTATTGGTATTTCAATCAAGTGGATGCTATTAAAGGCTATGGCCCTAAGACTGGTGCAAAAATTGCCGTTCGGCCCGGTGTAACGTTTGCCGGAGACGTTCTCAATATTGGCTTAGGGAAAATCATTATGCTTGAACATAATACAGGGGGCACCCAGCAGCTCAATATGGGCGTCCTTGCCGATACAGGGGGAGCATTCCTGCCTAATTTATATCAGCTCGACTTTTTGGCTGGGATTTTCCCCAGCCATGATGAATTTAAGCAGCATATCAGTACGCTTCCTGCCTATGCCAATGCCTATATCCTGATTAAGAGAAAGAATCGATAACCCTGTAGCCTAGCCTAAGCGGAAAGCTTTAAGCAGGACGTTCTTCGATGACTTGATCGATGAGGCCATATTCTAGGGCTTCGTGGGCAGACATGAAGAAATCACGATCCATATCTTTTTCAATTTTCTCCAGGGGTTGCCCTGTTCGTGCGGAGTAGATGCCATTCAACTGCTGACGCACGCGAATGATTTCCTTCGCTTCAATTTCAATATCAGAAGCTTGTCCCCGAGCCCCACCCGAGGGCTGGTGAATCATGATTCGGGAGTGGGGAAGTGCCAAACGCTTACCAGGAGACCCCGCAGCCAGAAGAAATGAGCCCATTGAGGCTGCTAAGCCCACACAGATGGTCGCCACTTCTGACTTAATATGTTGCATGGTGTCATAGATAGCCAATCCCGCTGTCACAGAACCACCTGGTGAGTTGATATAGATGGAGATCGGCTTACTGGGATCTTCAGAATCTAAGTAAAGGAGAAAAGCCACAATCTGATTGGCAAGACCATCGGTCACTTCCTGACCTAGAAAAATGATTCTTTCCTGACTCAAGCGGGTATAAATATCCACCCAGCGTTCGTAGGGACTGCCAGGGATACGGTAGGGAACGCTAGGAACACCAATAGGCATAGTCGATAACTCTCTTCTTTCTACTACTCAGGTTGACTCATTTTTTAAACCGCAGAGGGGATGGGCGTTGGTAATTCTTTTTGACTGGTCAACACGCGATCAATCAACCCATAGTCTTTGGCTTCTTCTGGAGATAGATAAAACATCCGATCCATATCTTTAGAAAGCTTTTCGGCTGTTTGTCCGGTATTTTTCTCCAGAATGTCTAACATTGTGGTTTTATTGGCAATGACTTCCTGGGCCCGGATCTGAATATCAGAGGCTTGCCCTTGTGCGCCACTGCGCGATTGGTTGAGAACAATAGTGGCATGACCAAGGCTGGCTCGATATCCCTTGGTTCCCGCTGACAAGATCATTGCTGCTGTTCCCATTGCTTGACCAATGCAGATGGTATGAACGGGGGGCTTGATGTAAGACATGGTGTCGCAAATGGCAAAAGCTTCCGTTTCGAAGCCAATAGCATCACCGCCATACCAAGAGGTGCCTGTGGAGTTGATATAGAAGAAAATGGGCTTGTCGGGATCGTCAAATTGTAAGAACAACAGTTGAGCAATAATCAACTCTGTGACATCAAAGCCAACCTGACGTTTGATATCATCTGAGGAAAAGAGGGGCATCCCTAAGTAAACAATCCGTTCTTTTAGCAATAGAGACTGTAAATCAGGGGGCGGGGTGCGGTAATAGGCATCGCCGCCGCCACCGTAAGGGGCTTGAACTGCTTGAATCCTTGACTCCATTGCCTGACAACTACCTAAAGGTGACGATACTGTTACACTGTAGCAATTTTCTGACGTTTGAATGGGGGGAAATACCGTACTCTCTGGAGAGTGTCACTGCAGCTAATACTTGATGGCTCAAATGATGATGGCCGTGAATCGAGTGCTCCCCCCATTGTTTTTGTTGAATAGGTGCATCATGACCAATCAATGGACCTCTGCAGAGCATGCCTTAGGTTATCTGGCTAGGGCCGATCAATTCCCTCATCGCACAGAAGGAGAGGCAGTTCTCCTGGAGTATGTTCCGCAGTCTGCTCAACGAATCCTGGACTTGGGAACGGGAGATGGCCGTTTGATGGCACTTTTAAAAATTGATCGTGCTGATGTGGATGCTGTGGCGATAGATTTTTCGCCCACCATGTTAGAGGCGGTTCGGGAACGTTTTGCCGATGATGCCAAGGTTACAATTGTTGATCACAATTTGGATGTCCCGTTACCCCTATTAGGAAAGTTTGATGGGGTTGTTTCTAGTTTTGCAATTCACCACCTCGCTCATCCCCGCAAACGTACCCTTTACCAAGAAATATTTGAGCTTCTAGAGCCAGGGGGCATCTTCTGTAATTTGGAGCATGTTTCATCGCCTACGGCCAATCTGCATGAACAATTTTTGCAAGCCCTTGGCGTTCCTCTAGAAGAAGATGATCCCTCTAATCAACTGTTGGATATCGAAACTCAACTGGGATGGTTGCGAGAGATCGGTTTTACGGATGTGGACTGTTACTGGAAGTGGTTGGAAATGGCATTATTGATTGGTATTAAAGCCTAATGACGCAGCCAACCCAGGGAGTAAATTCAGGAGCACCCTGGGAAGCTTAGTGGGGGGGATTGCCGGGCGATTTGTGTCGGTGACCAAATCTATATTTCAGGCATAGCCTCTGTGGATGATCGAGGCAATTTGGTGTGAAAGCACCTGAACGATTACGATTGCGTGCCATGTTAGAACAACGGCGATAATGGGCAGTAGCAGCAGGCTTAGATGCTGATGTTATCGCAGAACTTTACCAAGATCTGGTGCAGCCTACGTTTAGCAGGTAATGACCATCAAGGGATAATTTTAATGCTGTCCCCTGGGGTGACTAAGCACTTCGAATCCAACGTTGTTGCACTCTCTAAGCTAAGGCCTCTAAAGACATCTCCGTTAAGGTTGCGAGCTCTAAATACTCGTTTATGCTGTCTACATCTAGATCGAGCAGCATAATACTGTTGATTTCTGTGTCAGATAACAACAGAGACTGTTCAGAATGGAGAACAGTGGTGTTTGATGTGTTGAGCAGAGTCATGGTCTGAATATTTTGCAGAAGTGTCATTTGAGAATTCATTGTCATTGGGGGAGTGTGGGTTGTGTGCTTATAGATATAGACTAGCCATTACAGTAAGCTTGAGAGTCAAGCTAAATTTGTATAAGAATAAATTATACTTCGAGATTTAATTCTATGCTGATCGTTAAAACCATTGATATACAAAGGTTTTAGGCATTTATAATGTTTATTTTGACGGTATACATT
>CALDHF010000333.1 GCA_937941595.1 uncultured Acaryochloris sp.
TACCGATGTTTCAAAGCCATTGGAAGCAGAGGCGCTTTCTAAAGAACTTTACTTTATTGCGCGCAGGACGGGGCATCTGTAGCTTGCCCAAAAGGCATATGTTCAAGAGTTGGACAGGGTACTGTAGCCATTCTGCCAATCATCATTGCCCGACAGGTCTTTCAATGGTCTGTGGACAGACATGAGACAACCCGATGAATCAGAGCTTCCTATCCTTTAGTATTTGTTTGCTATAGCAAGACTTAGACAAACCCCACGGACCCTTGGGATCAAGCAATGGGTAGTCTGATGTTCGAGAATCTAGACGGGATTGACGTCGGTTGGGTGAGACGTTTGCCGAATCCTCGAAAGAGGATTCGGACGGAATTAATGAAGTGACTAGAATGTTGGCAGAGAAAGGATAAATACAGGAGACGAAACGATGAGTCTAAGTTTAGATCTAAAATGTTTCTCTCAATTGCGCCTCAACCTTCCTAATCAGATCAGGTTGACATCGCCGATACTGATTCATCTCAGGATTTCTTGACTCAAACATGTTAAAGATTACCAAGCGCACCTCTATTCCTCTCGATGAGATTGAGTTGAGTCCTATTCGTTCTCAAGGGGCTGGAGGACAAAACGTCAATAAAGTGGCGTCTGCGATCCATCTTCGCTTTGATATCAACGCCTCCTCCCTATCTCCCCTATATAAAGAGCGTCTTCTCAACTTAGGCGATCGCCGCATCACCAAAGAAGGCATCATTATTATCAAAGCCCAGCAACATCGCACCCAACAACAAAATAGGGAAGATGCCCTGAACCGTCTACAAGCCTTGTTGCAAAGCGTGACCACGACTCCTAAAAAGCGGAAACCCACAAAAAGCTCCTATGGTGCTAAACAAAGGCGACTGGATAGTAAAAATAAACGAGGCAAGCTCAAGAAACTCAGAGGTAATATCAAACCTTAACTTGATTTATCCCTATTCATTGATTTAGACACAACTGCAAAGAGGACACCATGCCAGGATTATTGCCAAATATAGATCCAGAAGGACTTTTAGAATATTCAGTGGTGTTCACAGACCGCTCACTGAATCATATGTCTGGAGCATTCCAAACAGTGATGACAGATATTTCTGGCACTCTCAAACAGGTCTACAATGCCAAGGCTGTGGCGATTGTCCCAGGGGGTGGCACCTTTGCCATGGAAGCCGTTGCTCGACAGTTTGCCACAGACAAAGCCTGCTTGGTGATTCGCAATGGTTGGTTTAGTTTTCGCTGGAGTCAAATTCTAGAGAGAGGCAAGATACCTGCTCAATTATCGGTGCTCAAGGCCCGTCCCGTGGATGACAGTGAACATGCGGCCTTTGCCCCGGCTCCCATCGAAGAAGTCGTTTCCGAGATCCAGGCCGAAAAACCAGATTTAGTATTTGCGCCTCACGTGGAAACGTCATCGGGAATGATTCTGCCGATGGACTACCTCCAAGCCATATCTGAAGCAGTCCATGCTGTGGGCGGCTTGTTCGTGTTAGATTGCATTGCCTCTGGCACCCTCTGGGTAGATATGGAGGCCTGTGGTGTAGATATTTTGATCAGTGCTCCTCAAAAAGGCTGGAGTAGTTCCCCCTGTAGTGGATTGGTGATGTTCAGCGCTCTGGGGCAAGAGAAGATTGAATCAACGACGAGTAGTAGCTTTGCCTGTGACTTGTTGAAATGGTTGCAGATTATGGAGGCGTATGAAAAAGGTGGACATGCTTATCACGCCACCATGCCTACTGATAGCCTGAGAATTTTTCGGGATGTGATGCAGGAAACAGCAGGGTATGGTTTTGATAAAATCTGTGGCCAGCAACAACAGCTAGGCAATCAAGTCAGAGCACTTCTGAAAAGCAAAGGGCTCAAAAGTGTAGCGGCTGAAGGATTTCAATCGCCCAGCGTTGTGGTCAGCTATACAGACGATCCAGGTATAGGACAAAAATTTAAGAATCTTGGAATACAGATTGCTGCGGGTGTGCCTTTACGCTGTGATGAACCTGAAAATTTTCAAACCTTTCGGATTGGACTATTTGGCCTAGATAAATTACAAAATATCGATCGCACAGTCACCCAATTTGCCCAGGCGTTAAATCAGATCGTTTAGGCCATCTAGCCTGCATGCTCCCTAATAACATGCTGCAATTATTTCACTGTCAACCCATTCAGAGGTCATTTGAAGTCTATAAGGCTGAGTGATGGGAAAAGTTTAATCAGCACGTCATCATTCACGAATGAATGATGACGTGCTGCTAGTACCCCACTTTTCTCTAATTGTCAGATATGAGTATCGAAGACTAGTGACTTAGACAACAATAACTAAGAGTCATTGTAAATACAAAAGCCAACTAAGTCATTAGGTATAAAGCTTTTAGATATTCCCCAAAGCAGTCTAAGAGTTATTCGAACAAAAATAGAGTCACTTACTTAAATAAGTGTTCTATTTTTTTTGCGTTAAGTATAAGAGTTTCAAAAAAATAGAACACTTTCCTGTAAATATTTTTGCAACTATAGAATCCTATAAAATAACGATCTTCTGTAGTTTATCTATTCGAGTAGATCTTTGTGTATTTATATTTCAAAACTAATAGCTTTGCGTAAAAATTAGAAATGTTAACGATTTTAAATTAACCCCTCAAACATCAAGCTAAATTTATCCTAGTGAAAAATATTAATTAAATCTATTTAATCAATGCTTTTGGGAGACAAACAATGAGGCACATAAGGAAGTATAAAGTCAAGCATAAAGATTTTATTGACTGGATAAATAACTATGAAAAACTCACATTTCGTCATTTATTTTTTATTGCTTCAAGGATCAAGATTTCAGTGCTAATTGCTCTACTTGGAATCTTTTCGGGCTATTCTTTCCTTGTATTTCAGCTCGCCACAAAAAAACAAGTAGATACGATCGGAATTGCTTTGGGGAAGCCATTTAATATGTCTATAAAGGATTTAGATCTTGATATTTCTGGAGCACCTAGAAAGCCAGATGGAGCTTTAGACTCAGAGCAATTAGAAATAGATCTACAAGAGATTCATCTAGTTTATGATGAAGAGAGGGTAGGTCTGACTGATGACGAAATTCGTCTGGATATAAGAAAAGTTATTAAAGATGAGGTAGATAAACCAGTCAAACGTATAGGAACAATTTTAGCAAAAAAAGCGGATCGAGTCTCAGTCCCATGGCAACCATGGATAATGAAAAAGGTTCAAATCCTAGAACCTGCATTAGCTCAGCAATCGTTTGATTGGCATGGCCGAGAAAATAATTTTGATTTTTATGAACGAAAAATAGATGAAACAACTATAAGAAGGTACTACTATGATTGCTGGATTTTAGAGTATAAAATTGATAGCAATGGCGATTCTATAGATGATAGTTTTGTGTGGATAGAGAAAGGGGCATCACTCTTAGGATATTGCTTTTAAATTCTTTTTTTTAGGAAAATTCATCTTTAATCGAGGGATTTGAATCAACTATATGGTGATCATGACATATCGTTAAACTTTTTCTTAAAGGCCATGCACTCAAAGCTTGAATTTCATTAATAAAGGATAACTGTTGCCTTGTCGTTCATCTTATAAAGCCTTGTCGTCTATTGCCATTAATTGATTCACAGCAGTTAATGCAGAATAGCTGACCCCTGCCGTGCCTTCCCCTGGATGAGTCGAGTCTCCCACCAGCCATAACCGCTTGATGGGTGTGCGGGTAGCAAAACCAAAAGGGCCAAAAGTAGAGAGACGCTGGCCAATGCCGCCAACAATGCCTTGACTGCGGCCCGTAAAGTGAGCAAAAGTTCTGGGAGTAGCGGCTTCTTGGTGCAGGATAGTATCAGGTGTGAGGTGGAAATATTGATT
>CALDHF010000334.1 GCA_937941595.1 uncultured Acaryochloris sp.
GGTGGCCTTGCTGTCATTAATGAAATCTACACCCTGCCAAGTACAGATATGTTCTAGACGATGAGCTACGCCAGGAAAGGTTGATACGGCAGTTGCGATCGCATCCTTGCCAATCCCAGCCAGATGAGCAACGGCAACCGCCAGCAATAGATTCTGCTGATTATGAACCCCCAGCATCCGCATCGAGGACACCGCCACAATCGGCTCTCCTTCCACCTTCACCCATCCCTCTTCAATATAGATATTAGGAACCGGACAGCGTTGACCATTGCAGCCATTAGGCAAACTCCGGCCTTGACTACTGGTCCAATAGGCATCAGACCATCGCCAGGGCAATCCTTTGATCAAGCCCTGATCATCACCGTTAAGAATTCTCTGTTTAGACTGATTGAGGAGTAACGCCTTGATTTCGCGGTAGCACTCAACGGTGCCGTGGCGCTCCAAATGATCCGGTGAGAAGGTTGTCCACACGCCGATTTGGGGCGCTAGGGTGGGAGAAGATTCAATTTGATAACTACTGACTTCAGCAATAATCCAATCCAGCGGCTCTCCTGCCAGGGCCAGTTCACAGGCACTGTAACCAATATTGCCGCAGGCTGGCGCTCGCAACCCTGCTGCCTTAAAAATCGCCTCGACAATGGCCGTCGTGGTTGTTTTGCCGTTGGTGCCTGTAATCCCTACCCACGGGTATTGCTGTAAATAGCGCCAGGCTAGTTCTAGTTCACCAAAAACCTCAATCCCCTGAGTCCGAGCTTCTGCCAATGCCGGCAACTGCCAAGGGACACCCGGACTCACTACAATGCGGTCTGGTTGCTGAATACCGTGCTGGGCCAGACCTGCCAAAGTAAACTTCAGGCCTAAATGGACAGAAATCCCCTCGGCTTCTAAGGTCTGCTGAGTCGCCAGCAAAGGGTCAGAATGGCCAGTATCACTAACAGAGACCTGCCATCCTTCTCGACGAAGCAAACGGGCAGCAGCAATACCAGAACGGCCAAGGCCAATGATATGAACAGAGGACATGAAAGGGAGCAAGGTGATTCAGCATTCCTGATCGTATCGCTTGGTGGTCCCTTTGCTCCAACAAAATGATTCTCAGGGATAAATTAGGATTTTGTAAGTTTCTGGACCAGGAGACACGGCTTGCTCCACTGCATTGGCTAAATCCTGTAAAGGATACCGATCGCTGACTAAAGCATCGACATCAATCCGTTTGTTGAAAATAATGTCTGCTGATTGTTTTTGCAATCTAAAGGAAGAGCTATAGCTGCCAATCAAATCAATTTCGCGGCGATATAATACGTTGGGATTAATCGGAATTTCGACTTCATCCGGGAATTCGGCGAAAAACAGGATTTTCCCTCCCTTGCGGGTACAGTCTAGGGCTTGGAAAAATGCCTTATCACTGGGCACTGCCAATAAGCTAACATCCACACCCATGCCATTCGTTAGGTCCTGAATCTTCGTAGCCAAGTCTGGATCGCGGGCGTCAAAGGCCGCCGTTGCTCCCACTTGCTTTGCTTTTTCAATTCGGGTTGGCAAGAGATCCGTCGTAATCGCTCGGCCCCCCACATAATTGACCAGCATTACAAACATCAAGCCAATGGGACCCGCCCCTGTAATCAGAACCGTTTGCCCGGGTTTGATATCTGCTTTGGTAACGGCCTTCAAACAACAGTTGGTGGGTTCGACAAAGCTCGCTTGCTCAAAGGAAATATCGTCAGGGACTTCGACTAAGCCACCGCGGGTGACAATATGGCCAGGGACTTTTACATATTCAGCAAAACCACCCCCGCTGGGGCTAAATCCTGCTGTGGTCGTGATATTTTTATACACCTCGCACATGGAGAAGTTGTCATTCAGGCAATACTCACAGTGCATACAGGGAATATGGTGCAGCACCACCACCCGTTGTCCCACCTGCCAGTCTTCCACCGCAGAGCCAACGGCAGCAATCTCACCCGCCGTTTCATGACCAAAGATTCGGGGTGGCTCATAGAGGGGATAGCGAATTTTTTTAATGTCAGATTGGCAAAGTCCCACCACTTTGACTTGTACAAGGACCTCATCCTCACCAATGCCAGGTTTGGGGACTTCTTCGTAACTGAGCTGATTGACCCCTCGAAAGACTTGAGCTTTCATACTGTCCCGAACCCTAACTAACGTCTGCCCTCAGCTTATCGCGTTGCTACCTGGGCCTCAAGCAACGAAACCCTACCAGCAGGCAGGGTTTCATTACAAATTTATCAGTGGCAACTGGGTCTAGGCACCATCATTAGCCGCAATTTGTTGGGCGCTAGGCAGGCGAACTTTATCCGCTAAGCCCAGGGTTTTGAGCAGGCTGACCATCATCCAAGTGGTGTCAATTTCCCACCACTGCAAGCCATGGCGAGCGGATTGAGGAAAGGCATGGTGGTTATTGTGCCAGCCTTCACCATAGGTGAGGAGGGCAACCCACCAGCAGTTGGTGGACCGATCATCAGACTCATAGGTTTTATAGCCAAACTTATGGGTGGCGCTATTCACAAACCAAGTGCAGTGATAGACCAACACCAAGCGGACAAAAATTCCCCAGACCACTAGGGGCCAACCGCCAACGAAGTACAGCAATACTCCAAAGACGATTTGCATGGGGAAGAAGTAATCATCAAGGAACCGATAAAAGGGGTCCGTATTGATGTCTTTCGTCAGTTTGTCAATGTCTGCTTCCGCTGGGATTTCATGAATCATCCAGCCCATGTGGCTCCACCAGAAGCCATTGCGGGAGTTGTGCTGATCCAGGTCCGTATCAGAGTTCATATGGTGATTGCGATGCAAGCCCACCCACCAAATCACGCCGCCTTCACAGGCCAAGGACCCACAGAAGACCAGGAAATACTCTAACCATTTTGGGGTTTTGAAACTGCGGTGGGTGAGCATCCGATGCCAACCCAGGGTGATACCCAGTCCACCGGTGACCCAGTGAAAAAAGATGGCAAATCCCACGACTGGCCAGCTGAAGTTGCTGGGGACAAAGGCGAACAGTGCTCCTATATGGATGGCGACGAGGACCACAATAAAGGTCCAATCACGCTTAAGCTGTGATGGCGGTGTTGTTGCGATAGTCATTTAGTCTCTTTGTAAATGAATATTTCGACAAGAAAACAAGGGTAAACCTTATTTAGGATTCTTATACTTGCCTAATCTCCGCCAAAACCAGCTTTGTACGCCCATAATTGGAATAATCAAACCTTTAGTGGCTGTACGTTGTAAAGAAAAAGTTGTTCTATGAAACCCCTTACACAGCTAGAGGCAGCCGAACAGGCAATGTGTCTCATCTTTTCTAAGATTGACACTCAAGTCAAGAAAAACTTAACACAAATATTAAAATCTTTTCATAATTACCGCTTGGGTCCCCATCATTTTGCTAGTGTATCGGGTTACGGTCATGACGATTTAGGTCGGCAAGTTCTGGATCAGGTGTTCGCAGAAGTCATGGGCGCAGAAGCAGCCCTGGTGCGGGTCCAGTTTGTGTCGGGCACCCATGCGATCGCAGCAGCATTATTTGGCGTATTGCGCCCCGGAGACCAAATGCTGGCCGTGGCAGGGGCACCCTACGACACTTTAGAAGAAGTGATTGGGATTCGAGGTGCAGGCCAAGGGTCTTTGCAGGACTTTGGGGTAGAGTATCGACAACTGGACCTCACCCCCATGGGTACGGTGGACTGGCAGGCCTTGGGCAATAGCATCCAACCTCACACCCGTTTGGTGCTTATTCAGCGGTCCTGTGGCTATGCTTGGCGGTCTAGTCTGAGCATTGAAGAGATTGGCAAAATTGTCGAGATTGTTAAAGCTCAAAACCCCAACACTATTTGTTTTGTGGACAATTGCTATGGAGAATTCGTAGAAGACCGTGAACCGCCAGCCGTGGGAGCGGATCTGATCGCTGGATCCCTAATCAAAAATCCGGGGGGCACGATTGTGACGGCGGGAGGATATATTGCGGGTCGTCAGGATCTCGTGGAAGCAGCAGCCTGTCGGCTAACATCTCCAGGGATTGGGTCTGCCGGGGGTGCAACTTTAGACCAAACTCGATTGATGTTTCAAGGTTTATTTTTAGCGCCCCAGATGGTGGGAGAAGCCATGAAGGGGAATCATTTGGTCGCCCATGTTTTTCAACAACTTGGGTATCCGGTCAATCCGTTACCAGAGGCCCCCCGCCGGGATGTGATTCAGGCCGTAAAGCTGGGGTCGGTGGATAAGCTGGTGGCGTTTTGTCGGGCATTTCAGCAATATTCACCGGTGGGATCTTATCTTGATCCAATGCCTGCTCCCATGCCGGGGTATGAGAGTAACTTAGTGATGGCTGGAGGCACCTTTATTGATGGCAGTACCTCAGAACTCTCTGCTGATGGGCCGCTGCGAGACCCCTATGTCGTGTTTTGCCAGGGAGGGACCCATTGGACTCATGTTGCCATCGCCTTGGAAGCTGCCATCGCTGCCGTGGGGCCTGCCGATTCCCAATAGACATCAAAAAGGTGCATATTTATCGATAAACATGCACCTAAAGATAAAAGAATAGATGGGGTTAAAAAACCTGTTCAACCTCAGAAATTTCTGGAATGGTGTCTCTCAACTTGCGCTCAATCCCCATCTTTAGGGTCATAGCCGAACTCGGGCAAGATCCACAGGCACCTTGGAGACGGAGTTTGACAACGGGGCCTTCAACTTCAACCAGTTCGACATTGCCACCGTCAGCCATCAG
The DNA here is from genome assembly GCA_937941595.1 of uncultured Acaryochloris sp. Taxonomy (GTDB): domain Bacteria; phylum Cyanobacteriota; class Cyanobacteriia; order Thermosynechococcales; family Thermosynechococcaceae; genus Acaryochloris. The sequence continues at coordinate 4,742 of CALDHF010000334.1, forward strand.
GTAGGGGCGGAGTTCATCCAACACGGTTTCTACATTTGCGGGATTTAATTCTAACGTTTCCATGACTTAACCTTGGTGTGCTTGTCTATTATTGTAGCGATACTCTAGAGCTTAGCTTTGGGGAATGACTAAAACCTATAGGCAATAAAATTTAGTCTGTTTTGCACCCTTACAGATCTCTGTTCCTAGCCATACCTATCAAAAGGCACAAAATAAGGGGCGAAGCAGAACTCCACCCCTTAACTATTTAGGAGCTTAAACTATCACCTATACGAGAGATAATTCTTCGACTTCTGTCTTGAGACTGGGAAAGAGAAAATGATTTTCTTCCACATACTGGGCACCAAATAGACCTTTCTCAGCCCAAAAATACCGATCAGTCGTATGCTCATTGCGTTTGACTAGAAGCAGAGCCGGCGGGATCACCCCTTCCGTACTAATAAACTTTCGAGCCGCCGTTACAGGTTTATCCTCACCGCTTTCAATACTGAACTGAGGAACATTTTCCAAAATTCGACGTCCTTCCTGCCGACGCCGACTTTTGCGTTTCCGTCTCCTTGCCAAACCCAAGTCCTCCTTAAGCTATACCGTAGTGTAGTCAAAGTTACAAAAGCTTACTGAGTATAACTGGAGACACTTTTGATTTCAACTTTACTTAAAGTTTTAATAAGAGAAAATGGCCTCAGAAGCGAGATTTTGCTCTTTTTAGGGTCTTAATAATGTAAATAAATATTAATTTATTTGAAGATTTCATGAAAATTTAAGGTACTATCCTTCTACCTTGGCCTGGTACTCTGCTGCGGTCATGGCTTGTTCTAGGGCGGTCTCTTCATCGACCTTGATTTTGAGTAACCAACCCTGACCATAGGGATCCTCAGCAAGCTGCTCAGGAGCATCGGCAATATCGGTGTTGCACTCTAAGACGGTGCCATTAACAGGAGCATAAATATCTTCAACTGCTTTAACCGACTCAATATTCCCCATGGTGTCACCTTGGGATAAATCATCCCCGACTTCTGGCAGTTCAATGAAGACGATATCTCCCAACTGATCGATGGCAAAGGCTGTAATGCCGATGGTGGCAACATCCCCTTCTAAACGAATGTATTCATGGGAATCCATGTATTTTAAGTCTGCAGGATAGTCAAAACTCATGGTGTATTGCCTCAGTCTGTAGGGTCAAAGTTACTCAATCCGTAATTTAGAGTGCTGCTCAAAATATCCAAACCTTATTGTGCCTTAATCTTTAGGATTTAGGGCGTCGATAAAAAGGCTTTTTTACCACCGTAGCAAGCTGGGGTTTGTTGCGAATCAAGACCTGGAGTTCGGTGCCCGCTTTAGCCATAGGTGTGGGGACATAGGCCAGGGCAATCGCTTTCCCCAATGTGGGTGAGAAGGTGCCACTGGTCACAATGCCCACTTCTTGATCGTCAACAACGACGGGATAATCATGGCGAGCAATATTACGACCCTGCATCTGCAATCCCACCAATTTGCGCTGAGGTCCATCCTGCTGTTGGCGTAAGGCCTTGCTGCCAATAAAGTCGCCTTTATCTAGGTTGATGAGCCAGCCTAGACCTGCTTCATAGGGGGTTGTGGTGTCGTTGATATCTTGACCATAGAGGGCCATAGCGGCTTCTAAACGAAGCGTATCGCGGGCACCCAGACCGCAAGGAGCAACGCCAGCATCTAACAGAGTCTGCCAAAGCTTTTTCCCGGTCGCTGGATCAACCATGACTTCAAATCCGTCTTCGCCAGTGTACCCAGTGCGGGCAAACCAGGCGGGCTGTTCGAGGATGGTGCCAGCCTGATGTCGATAGTTGCGAATGGCTTGTAGACCGGTGGGGGTGAGCTGTTGCAGAGTTGCGATCGCATCCGGTCCCTGAACCGCAATCAGGACAAACGAGTCGGAAACATCCTCGAACCCAATCTCTGCTGCTGGAATGTGTTCGAGCAACCAGGCTTTATCTTTAGCTGTAGTTGAAGCATTGACAATCAGCTTGCCTTTTTCTGTCCCCGACTCGGTATGGCCTTCAAAATAAAAAATCAGATCATCAATAATGCCAGCCTGCTCATTCAGAAAGACCGAATACTTGGCCTGCCCAGGCTCTAGCTGACTCAAATCAGACGGAACTAAAGACTGCAATTTTTCCCGCAAATTGGCGCTTTCCAACAAGAACTTGCCCATGTGGGAAATATCAAACATGCCCACTTTCTGACGAACGCTTTGGTGCTCAACTGTGATGCCTTCGTACTGCACAGGCATATTCCAGCCACCAAAACCCATCATGCGGGCTTTGAGCTGTTGATGTTGCTCTAGTAAGGGAGTTGGTTTCAAAGAGTCTGCCATAGTAATCCACTCTTGCATTGAGCTGGCGATAAAAGCTGGATTGAATTAGACACACTATGTCGAAAAGACTCTTGTATCTCAGAACCAGCACTCGCATTTATATCATGAACCCAACGCCTGAATCAGTTTTGAAGCAACATCCCCATAGGTGTTTGTCGAAACCATAAGGCAATGCTGTTACCAAATTTGCAACCCTTGCCAAACCTAAAGACGGTTGGGCTAGAGTCGAGATGAACAGCTCTAACTGGAACTCCTAAATCAATTGGGAGATCCATCGCAGCCATCCTTGTTGTCGAGATAGTCCTATGTCTAAACGATTGCCTTTAATTCAAACCCTCTTCAGTACTCTGGCGATGTCCATGGTGCTGACGTCTTCAGCCCTAGCGACGAAGCCAACCTTGATTGCAGAGGAAGAATCGTTTACTCCCATTGCTCCTAAATCGGAATCCGCTCCGGTTGAGAACAGCGATGTTGTTGAGCCCCGCCGCCGTCCGATCTTCGACAATGGCTATCAGCGAGTGATTGATCAAACGGTGCAAATGGTCTCCAATCCTGAAGCTCAACGGTTGGCCAAACAGTTTGGCTTAAATATCCTCAACGTCACTTGGGAAGACACGGGACGCTACAAAAACTCTTCAGTCGGTCCCAATATCAGCGACATGACGATTCAAGTTCAACATCACGATCCAAAAACCCAGTCTAATCGGCTGCATCTGATGCCAGTCATTCGACATCCCAACTTTTCTGATAAGACCGCTGATGTCCGTCTGGATCGGTTTTTCCTCAAAGTCGGCAATGAGAAAGGGGCTAAATTACGCAAAGTGGCTCTCAAAGATATTCTGAAGGATCCACGCCGATATCTGCATCAGCCCAATTCTTGGACAGGTCGCCAAAAATCCCTATTGGCTCCTCGCGATACCCATGCGTTGGTGAGTGCTCAAGCCAGCTTTTTGCCGATTCCGAAGGGAGGCAAGGCTGAATTTAATCCTGTGCTATTTAACTATCAATCCACTCAAGGAGACCCTGCGGTCCTCACGATCTTGGCGACCCGAGAAGGGACCAGCATGACGGTCATTGATAACACACGGGATGCCTTCTCTGCGGGACGGACTTGGGGACAACGCCTATTTTTTAATCAAAATGGTGAACGGGCCAGTTTAACAGGTCAGCGGGCCAGCGATTTTGTCAGCAGTGGCCAGTCTTCTGCGAGTAGCTCGGCAGAGGTAGAAGACCGAGGCTTAAATATGGTGCTGCTGATCCAGGTGCCTCTCAAACAGAAACAGCCGATGCCGTTGTCTCAACCTGAAACA
>CALDHF010000335.1 GCA_937941595.1 uncultured Acaryochloris sp.
CGGGTCCAGTAATATCCAGAGATATTTCTACAGACGTCTGATATTGCGACTTGATGATGTAAGCAGGCCAGTATCCATCCTGGCGAGGCTCAACATCAGGATGCTTAGGGGTCACCTTAACCGTATAGTGAATATCATCCAGGCTCCCTTTCGATAGAAGGGTAACCTCCGCAGAAAGCTCTGGCACCATAACTTCTAGGTTAGGCGTCGGATTCAAAAAGGATTGCTCACCCACCAGTCGATAATGTTGGGGTTCTTGCAACTCAAAATTCCAATTTCCAGGCAATGCTGTCAGGGCATTGCCTTGGCGACGACGATGCGTCCATTCCAGTCCTCCCCAAGCGATGAGAAAGATAACTATAAGACCAATAACAATACTTTCTATGATCATTCTGCGTTTTGAATCCTTACTGTGAGGCTCCCGTGAAGTTCAGATAAATCCCGATCCTTTTCGCTCAATAACAGAACAAACAGATGGGTGAACCGAGATGATCATGCCATATGACTGGCTTCTCTCCCAGATAGAAACCTATTTCATCAAACTAATCACGCCGTTGAGGAGTTTCGACAAATCTCGATTGAGACCAGGACAAAAGCCAACAGCCCCGATCCCATCCCTACGATCTTTCGTGTCCTCCCTGCAATCTTAGAGGTAAGAGCAAAACCCAACTGCTGCAATCGGTCTGTCAGATTTTGCAGGTCAACTGACCCTAGAGTTGTGGAACAAGATCTCGACAAATCGCCTTCTAGTCTTACTTAGACTCAGTAGTCACCACCTGAGGCAACCCCATACTGAAATTGCGCACCCGACTACTGAGGTTGTAGCCTACAATTCCTTTTTGCAGCAGCGATCGTACATAATGCTCCAAGTCAGATCCAATTCGGCGTAGGTTGTAGTCCGTTAAATCTTCACCAGAATAGGCTTCTACCAGCTCATCAAATTTGGCATATACCCGTTGCAAGGCATCTTCACTCCAAACCAATTCATTATCAGGATCAACATCCAGGGTCAACACACTCTCGCTGGGAACCAATTCGTTATTGTCCACCTGTGCAGTGTAAATGTGAATGTGACGAGTGGTTGACTTCAGTAGCATAGGTTAAGGTCTCAACTTAGAAATTCGCTGCACCTATTGTAAACATTGCCTGTGGTATCCGATCAACATTCTGGTCATTCCTGGTGCTAGATGGCAATAACAGGCCCTCAATCAGATGTAGCTACTCAAAAATTTGAAACTCAGCGAGCACTACTCTGAATTGGAGAGATAGATATCTGCAAGATCAAACATCGGTAAGAGGGGCAAACAACAGGTGCATCAATGGATTTTGGTTGTCGTCCGCCTGGAAGTGGTGTTTTGTAGGGTAGCTGGTTTCAGCACTCAATCTTTGAGAATACTGACTTCAAACCGCTATCTTTAACCAGATGGATGACGTGGAGTCGCTAATCCATGCCATGGTCTTGGCGAAGGCAAAAGGAAGCAGAATTAATTTTACTCTGCTTCCTTTTCAGTTGGAGTGCTTGCGTTTGTGAATTCTGGGCGATCAGGCTTCTAATTCACCCTACCAAGTAATTTATGGCGTTGAACTAGGCTGTACAACCCTGAAAGTAAGGGGACAGAGATTTGGGTAACCCAGTATTTGGATCCTTATCAAAGCTGAATTGAGACTTGATCAAAAGGCTAATTGCCTCTCCCTCAGTCATGCTGTTTTGCATATTACTCATGGAGCAGCTACACATCTGCTTGGCCTGTTCAGGTGTTTTACCCTTGCCGACGACCTTTTCGACACAGCCAGCGTTATACCGTTGAACTAATATGGGGTCATAACTATGCTTTTGGCCCGCCACAGAGGTTTGGGGGAAAGAGGCAACCACTATTCCAGCAGCGCTTGTGGTCGCAAGCAAACCAGCAATCATTTTAATTGGGCGAGTCATGAGAGTCTCCTTCAATGCAGAGGGTTTCAAAGTTTTTTGCGTTTAATATATTCTGTCGTGGCCTTGCTAGGATTGTTCCTTGGCTGTGACTCACTGAATCAAGAATATAATTCAAACCAAGAAAAAAGTATGATGCCAGTCACTATGGGAAGTGTTGTTAATCACTCTTTTAGAATTAGAGGTTCATTATCCCTTTGAAGAGTGCATCTTGGTCATCACTCTAATAAGCTTATTCACCAATATGCTTCTATTTTATACCCAAGTATAAAATAGCCAACACAATCTATTAATTTAGCTCCAAAGCCGATGCTGCTCCAAAATCGACATAGACAGATTGAGGGATAGGATAAGTGCGGATCAAGTCATCCAAGGAGCCTTGCAAGGATGACCTAAACCCTAACTTCATCAAAGGTTGGCATTTATTAGAGACTGGCGATGCTACCGCTGCACAAGATAGCTACTTCTTCTCACGTTAATCAAAGCAAATTTATACCGTTATCGAAGTAACATGCTTTCCGAAAAGAGAGGGCTGCATTGAAGTCAGGTATGTGACAAGCAAGAGCCTCAATCAGGTCTTGAGGAGTAAGTTCGGAAGATTGACGTAATATTTTATCGGTGATGAAATCGGCCATTGGACCAATATAAAAAGCTAGTTCTGCTTTGCAATTATCGACAAATACATTATCAATGTTGGCTATCCCTAAGGCTTGGTGGGTCGCTATTTCAGGCGGTGCGGGTAGTACATTTCTTGGAGATACAGGAACCGAAGGCACCTGAAGAGGGTTAGGGGAGGTAAATGATATTTTCTCTACCTTAGAAGAACGGGTTGATTGAGATGAAGCAGGCTTTGTAGAGCGAATATACCGCCAAGTCATCAAGTAAGAAGGAAACTCAATTAATATATATTGCTTTCCGTGAGCACAGGCATCCTCACAAAATTCTATAGCTATTTGACATAAAGATTTTTTAAATGAAGGGCCAGGTTCAAACCATCTCCCTTGGATTTCCAGTGAAGAAGATCGATCATGCAGCAATCCTTGTGCTTCTAAAGCCGTCGACTGAATAATAGACACCGTTCCCCCCAAGTTATCTATAGGCCCATTCAATAGCTAGGGGTGTCATCCTTAACCCTAGCTATCCTTTCATTAATCCAGCATCCCTTTCAGCTCTACAATCCAGCCATAGTAATCTTCACTCTGCTGCTGACGCGACACATGATAATGAGACTGAATCAGAGAGACCAATTCATAGGCACGATTTAATCGCCGCTTTGATATTCTTGACCAGTCAGGATTTTTCGCAAATCTTTCCATGAGTAGTAGTGACATTTATCTTATCCTGGCATGTTTATAGGAATTCAATCGACTATTTCACAACAGATATCACTGGTAAAACTGTATCAATTTCGAATGGTTAATCAGTGATAAAAATCACATATATATTTATCCTTATCAAAGGAATTATTTATGACTTTAAATGTTTGGAAAAATAAATATGGAGTTGCTTCTTATGGATAAGCACTCCATGAAATCTTGTCATTCTGTTATGACTGATGCCCCTGGCTCGGTTCAGGCAGGTAAGGAAGCCCCGATGAAGACTATTCTGAGAATCAGGTCTCTCCTGAATATTCTCGTTGACCACTGTCCCCGCCACCGCCTAAAGTTTCTATTAGGTGAATGTTAGGGCCAAACGAGCCATGCAAACCATTGCTGCGATTGATGTAGGAACGAATTCAATTCATATGGTTGTGGTGAAGGTCAACCCTGAAATCCCAGCATTTAACATTATTGATACGGAAAAAAGCACTGTCCGCTTGGGGGAAGGCAGCAAAGAAACGGGGTTGTTGCATCCTGATGCGATCGCACGATCGATTGCGGCCCTTCGTCGGTGTCAGGAAGTGGCTCAGGCTTGCAAAGTCGACCAAATATTAGCCGTCGCCACCAGTGCCGTCCGAGAAGCCCCTAATGGTCGCTCGTTTATTCAAGAGGTTGAGCAAGAGCTAGACCTAAAGATCAATGTTATTTCTGGTCCAGAAGAAGCCCGCCGGATCTATTTAGGAGTCCTGTCTGGCATCGAATTCCATGAAAACCCCCATGTGATTATCGATATTGGCGGTGGCTCCACCGAACTAATTTTGGGAAACGGTCAAGATCCGCGTTCCTTAAGCAGTACCAAGGTGGGTGCCGTCCGACTTACAGAAGAGTTCATCACCACAGATCCCGTCTGTAGACGGGAGTTTGAGCGGTTGCAAGCTTATGTCCGGGGTATGTTGGAATGGCCTGTGGGAGAGTTGCGATCGCAACTCAATCCCGATGAAGTCCCTACCCTGATCGGCACCTCCGGCACCATTGAAAGTATTCTCAAATTGCATGCTTGTGAGGTCATGGGAGCGTGTCCCACCACCCTGCACGGCCATGTTCTCACCCTCGCTGATCTCAACGATCTGATTCATCAGCTGCGGAAATATACGTATGCAGAACGTTGCAAAATGCCAGGGATGCTAGAACGGCGGGCAGAAATCATCCTAGCTGGGGCTGTCATTCTGGCTGAAGCGATGACCATGCTCAAATTAGAGTCTATTACCACCTGCGAGCGGGCCTTGCGGGAAGGTATTGTCGTTGATTGGATGCTGAAGCAGGGCTTAATTGAAGATCGACTCCGTTATCAGGGGTCAGTGCGAGAGCGGAGCGTCACCCACCTCGCCCACCAATACCATGTGGATCTAATTCCGGCTGAACGTATTGCCAACTTTGCCGTTGCCCTCTTTGATCAAACCCAAGGCGCTCTCCATGAGTGGGGAGCCGAAGAACGTCACCTGTTGTGGGCTGCGGCCATCTTGCATAACGCAGGTCATTATATTAGTCATTCCGCCCATCACAAACATTCCTATTATTTAATTCGCCATGGTGGGCTGCTCGGGTATACCGACGTTGAAGTCGAGATTATTGCCAACTTAGCTCGCTATCACCGCAAAGGGCCACCCAAAAAGAAACATGAAAATTATCAAAACTTAGTCAACAAAACCCAGCGCCTGATCGTCGATCAACTTAGCGCTATCCTTAAGCTTGCCGTCGCTTTGGATCGGCGCCAAATAGGAGCGATCCAAGCCCTTCGATGCGAGGTTGATGCATCCAAACAAATCGTCACTCTCCATCTCCAGGCTAGCCAAGCCGATGATGACTGTGCCTTGGAATTATGGAGTTTAGAGATTAAAAAAGCTTGCTTTGAAGCCGTATTTGACGTCACCTTGGTGGGTCAACTGGAAGACCACTCCAACTCTGACTTACAGCTTGTGTAGCCCCGGTCATCCTCTAAGTCTTCCTTGAATCGTATCAAGTTCAACGCACTGTGATTACTGTCTGACCAACTCTCATCTAAACTTGTTAGGTTGGAGTACCCGAGGGGATTCGGAGCCATATTAGTTGTAGAAGGGAGTTGCCCGACTTGAGTAGGTCAGGCATGAAAGTCTAGCTTCACCTAGGACTTCAATCACAGCGCCTGGGGAGTTTAATCACGTCAGGCATAAAAAAAGACTGATAAGCTGAATCTCGTTTGATCGCCTGCGGTGTATCCATCAGAGTCAACAGCATAAGGAGCAGCTTATGGCCACTCAGCAAGAAGAATTGAAAGCTGGAATTGCAGCTCAACAACAAGGACAATATTCCCAAGCCATCAGCATTCTAGACCGCATTTGGCAGACTGCTGCACCGGGAAGTTCTCCCCATATTCAAGCCCAAATGTATTTGATCATGGCTCACCAGGGTTGTGGTCAGCTAGAGCAAGCCTTGATGCTGTGTCGCCCCCTAGCCTCTAGTCCTCTGCCCCAGGTGCAAGAATGGGCCCATCAGGTCATGCCTCAACTTCAAGACGATCAAGAGAAGCTGATTCCAACTGCGACGGCCTCTGCTGAGTCGCCTCCTCCTGCACCCAGCAAGGGGGGACGGGCAGTGGCTGGCAAGACACTTTCCATGGCCGGAATCGGCAGCAATTTGAGTCTGGCCTCTGGGGTCACGTTGAGCCTGCTGTTGGGGATGGTTCTAGTCTTGGTGATGGGCGTCTCTTTTATCTCTGGTAGTGAAAATCCAGCCCTTGGCTTTGGCTTGTCAGTAGTGCTGACCTTACTCATCAACGCTGCAATATTTTTTGCTTCCCCGTGGCTGATGGACTGGACCCAGAAATGGCTCTATGGCACCCACTGGGTCACCCTGATGGAGTTAGAACATCTCAGTCCAGAGACCAGCCAAATCCTGCAAAAAATTTGTGCTGAGCGCAATCTAAAGATGCCTCGTCTAGGAATTATTGAAGATCAAAACCCAACGGCATTTACCTATGGATCGCTACCCAACAGTGCGCGTTTGGTGGTGAGTAGAGGGTTATTTACTTACCTAGATGAAGACGAAGTGGCGACGGTTTATGCTCATGAATTGGGTCATATCGTCCACTGGGATTTTGCCATCATGACCTTGGCCTCAACTTTGGTGCAGATCACGTATTTGATCTACACCTTTGCCACCCGTGTGGGACGTCGAGGCGGCAGTAGCAAAGGCAAAGATGTCCTGCAAGCGGCTGCGATCTCAGCCTATGTTTTCTACCTTATTGGTACTTATTTAGTCTTGTATCTGTCTCGGACACGGGAGTATTTTGCAGACCATTTCGCTGCTGAAGTCACTGGCAATCCCAATGCTCTATCCCGTGCCCTTGTTAAAATTGCCTATGGCATCGTTGAAGAAGGCCAGCGATCCAAGGAACCCAGTCGTTTGTTAGAAGGCACCCGAGCCTTGGGCATTTATGATGCCAAAGCGGCGACCTCTTCGGGAACTGCCTATCGAGTGGCTGCCGATTCCAGCAAAATTGGCCGAGTCTTTCTCTGGGATTTATTTAACCCCTGGGCATTTTGGATGGAGCTACAATCAACCCATCCTCTCACCGGGAAGCGGGTCCGGGCCTTAAGTACCTATGCCGAGCAGCTAGGCTTAGACATTGAGTTTGATATGGGTCGAGTGGTAGGAGAAGGTCGCCATTTGAACAAGCGGCGACTCTATGGTCATTTCTTCCTGGATTTATGTCTTTACGGGGCAGAGCTATTGGGGTTAGGTGTAGGCCTGATTTTGGGAGCTGCCTTCGACGCGGGCTTCGCCACTATCACCTTGATGCTAATAGGGCTGGGAATCGGCATTATTGCCAAAACATTGATCATGTATCCCACCTTTAGTCAGGCTCCCCAGCGCGATATCTTAACCCTGATGTCTGATCCCTATGCGAGTCCCTTGCGAGGGCAACCCGTGCAATTGCAAGGTCAACTGATTGGTCGAGGGCAAGCAGGCTATAAATTTGGGTCTGATCTCAAGCTACAGGACAAAAGCGGTATGCTGTTTCTTCGCTATTCTTCTCGGTTTGGTCCCATCGGAAATTTCCTGTTCGGGTTATCCCAAGTGCAGGATTTGATTGGTAACAATGTGGGCACAAC
>CALDHF010000336.1 GCA_937941595.1 uncultured Acaryochloris sp.
TTGGGCTCCAGCAATATAGAGATCGCCTATTTCTTGCTCCCAATCGCTAACGGTAAACCCTTGAATGGGGTCACTGGGGGGTTGAGGGTTCTGGTTGAACATATGCAACCCGCCCTTAGGAGACCAAACATTGGCTCCAGAATTGGGTTCTAAGCCGCCCGTTAAACCCAGCAATGCGCAGTCCCAATCTAAGGAGTCGTCCAGCCGATCTACTAATGTATTGAAGGCGATAGGCGCGAAATCAACCTGCATGCCAATCTTGCTTAAATCTTGTTTGATTTGGTTGCCCAATAAGACCCCCGTTTTACTGCTGGCACCCGACATCAGAGAAAAACGGACCCGCTTCTTATTCTTATCTAGTAATTGACCCTTGGCGTTGTAAGTAAACCCCGCCGATTTCAATAGTTCTTTGGCTTTGCTAGGGTTGTAGCCATAAACTTTGAGGCCTTCTTCTGGCGCCAGATAATAGGGACTTTGTACGGAGATGGAGGAGTTTTGAGGGAGACCTAGACCTTGATAGGTATTGGCAAGCATCCGTTCTCTGTCGACGGCATAAGCAACGGCCTGCCGGAATTTAACATTGTTAAACCATTCTGATTTGCTGGGATCGACGAGGGGTTTGTTATTGCGACGCCCGCGATTGAGATTGAAGAAGACAAAGGTGGTGCCAAAATTGGGTCCCCCCTCATAGATGGTGAAGTTTCCAGCTTGTTCTTCCCGTTTTAGAAGCGAAAAACTCCTAGGGTCCACGCCCACAGAATCCAGGCCCCCTGATCGGAATTGGAGCAGAGCTGTATCTGTAGATTCGACAATTTTCCAAACAATGCGTTCGATGTTGCCATTGGCCTGATCGGGGGTTTGATAACGCCAGTAAAAAGGATTGCGGCGGAACACCACTCTTTGATTGGTTTCGTACAGTTCGATTTGATAGGGGCCGTTAACAACGATGTCACTGGGGTCGGTATCTACCCCCCAGGCCGAAATGAATTGAGGATTGCCTTTGCGATCGCGGGTATTGACTAATTTTTGGAGGGCATGGGCAGGCATGATATCCAACCCTGCCCCAATCCGTAAGAAGGGGGCAAAGGGTTCAGGGAAGGAAAATTCTACTCGCCGATCATCTAATTTTTTGACTGCGGGCAGGGCACCGCTTTTGCCAATTCTGAGCACATCACGGGTATCCGTAGGAATGGCCTCGTTTAGGTAGATGTCGTTGTAGGTGAAGACCACATCCTCTGCTCTTAAAAGCACCCCGTCCGACCACTTCAGGTTCGGGCGCAGGGTAAACGTAATTTTTAACTGATCAGGGGAGATCTCCCATGATTCTGCTAGACCCGGTTCGATCTCACCACTCAAGGCGTTTTGAGTGGTTAATCCTTCATAAATCAAGCCGAAAACGTTAGGAGATTCTTTGCTCTGGGAGGAATTAAAGGTTTTGGGTTCGCTGAGAATGCTTTCAACGTACTGGGGCACTTGGGCCGTTTCGGTTTTGAATTGGGAGAGGCTGCAACCGGAAAGTGCAATCGAAACGATCAATACCAAACTCCAAGCCACTTGCCGTAAAGAAATACCGTTCATCCTCTAGCCCGCTAACACCAGACGTTGGATCTGATGTTAGCGTACAAGTCCCCTAGAACCTCAGGGTCTGTCTTAAGTGGGGTCTGCTTTAGGGGTGCTGTCTGTACTAATGGGCAAGACTGGAGGCTGAATATAGTCGGCTGGGGGTTCACCTGTGAGGGTTTCTAAAAAAGCGACGATTTCGTTGGCTTCCCGATTCGATAAATCTTTACCCAATTGAGTATTGGCCATTTGGACAACAGCTGCTTTGAGAGAATTGACCGAGCCGTCATGGAAATAGGGCCCCGTCTGGGCAACGTTGCGCAGAGAAGGCACCTTGAAAATCATGCGGTCATCTTCATCACCTGTGACTTTGTAGCGTCCTTGATCCTCCTGATTGGGCCAGGGATTGACCCGTCCTGCTTTCTGATAAGTGTTGCCACCAAAATAGGTGCCGTTGTGGCACTGGGCACAACCTGCATCTACAAAGGTAGTGAAGCCGCGTTTCTGTTTGGGACTCAGGGCAGCCGCATCGCCCGCGAAATACTGATCAAAGGGGGCAGGGGTCACTAATCCCCGCTCGAAAGCACCAATGGCTTGGCCCAGGTGATCGTAAGTGACGGGCTTTCTGTCTTGGGGAAAGGCTTCCGCAAAGGCCTCCACATATTCGGGCATAGAGTTGAGAACCTGGAGGACTTGGGCCTCCGAGGGCATGGACATTTCCACGGGATTGAGGATGGGACCCTTAGCTTGGGCTTCTACATCTTCAGCCCGACCATCCCAAAATTGGGCGACATGAGAGGCAGCGTTATAGACGCTAGGAGAATTACGACCGCCTAGCTGTCCCTGATGCCCTGGAGAAAAAGATTGATTATCAACCCCATAGTGATCGAGCTGATGACAACTGTTACAGGAAATACCTTGGTTTTTACTGAGTCGCTTATCAAAGTATAGGTTACGACCTAAATCTACTAGTTCTGGCGAAGCGGTTTGATCGCTAGGATAAAAGTTGTCTGGTAGGGCTGGACCAAATAAACCAAGATTGGGGGATTCATCTGCAAGAGCAACATCAGAACCGCCTAAGAGTGCTAGTAAGACGACCGCCAGCACAAACAAAAAGATAATGAACTGCTGAAATCTATTGTGTTGAGGTCGATACCATTGCAAAGTCATATGCAACTCCTCCTGTGAGAGACAACGATGCTGTCATAACGATCAAGACCAGACGGAATGTCTCGCCTACCTCAAATTCTATGGGTTACAGCTCTGCGAACCATACCTTGTAAAAAAACGTGATGGCTATCAAAAATGTTTGACTGATGGTCTAGTGATCATAAGCGTTCCTATATTGCACGAATTGAGTCCCTCAGACGAGCCAAATATTTGTGGTCTTGCTCAACGCTCTAACATTCTCCTTGCACAAGAATGCTGAGAAAAATCTTAGGATCTATAAAATTCACAATTGCGGAAAAATTTGCTAACAAGACCTTGCAAACAAGAGAGTATTAATATACTTTCGCTATTGATTAACTCACAGTCAGTGTAAGTATATTTCCAAGGCTCAGCATCCACTATCACTTCACAGCAAACCACTCTTTTTTGTATCTTCCAAAAGACTTTTCAAAACAGAGGAGTATCACTATACCCACGCTGTAGGCAACCAAGTCCTCCCACGCAAAGGTGGTGCCAATCACGGTTCTAGCAAACGCAGATGACCCTAATCCTAGAATCTCTACGATCTTGAAATACTGCAAAATTTCAATACAGAATGAAAAAATGAGTACACCGAGGGCCGTAGTCACAATTGAAACTTTAAAGCATGTTCTCACCATTGCATAAATCAAAATAACCACTAATACATCGCCAAGGTATGGACGAACAAAATTATCGTCAACATAGAGGGCAATATAAAGCTCTATCAGAAATAAAATGATGGACCAGAAACAGTAATAGGCTTTAAATCTCATAGCAAAGAAGGACTACTCAACTCGATAATTTCGTTCACCAATTATCGTTCATTCAATTTTCTCTGGTGTCGCATATCTTTAACCCAGTATTTTCTTATCTGAAAAATAAAAATTGCAAATTTGATGATTTCTCAGATATCTCTCAGGTTTACACGGTACCCTATAGGTATTGAGCTTGGGTGAAGTTCATTACCAAAGGCTAAAGAACTCAAAACTTAGCCAAATATGATTTGCTGTAATCAGTCATGGGGTAATGTACGGGGGAATGATTGGTACGACTCCCCACGGCTATCCTCAAGAGGAGAGGTGAACGATATGAAGTTCGCAACCATAGCTTTATCCACCCTAGTGGCTGTTCTAGCAATAGAACCAGCAGCCGTCAAAGCCGAAAGTCTGGCTCAATCCCAACCGGAACAAGCAACACTACTGGCTGGGCGACATAAAGGTCGACGACGAATCGGTGGTTTTAGGAATCGACGGCGGATACATCAACGCTTTAGAAATCGCAACTTTCGGCGTTTCCCTGGGCGATTTCGACACAGACCGTTTCACCATAATCGGTCTCGGAGACGGTTATCTCCACGGTTCCGACACTATCCCTATGTACGTTATCGGTCTCCTCGATATTATCCCCACTATCCTAATTCCCGACGGTTGTTTATCCATCGGTCTTTCCCAAGACGTGGTTCTTATATTGCCCCAGAACATGTGGGGCCTGAAGGTAAATATGATGATCAGGGGCTAGCAAAACGCGTCATTATTGGCATGGTGGGCAACCCTGAACTCAAGCCTTTGTTGACCACTCTAGATGTACGTCAGCAGGGGAATCGAGTCTTTTTAAGGGGGGAAGTTCCTAATCAAGCCACGCTAGACAAAGTCGTTGAACTGGCGAAAGACATGAAAGGAGCAAAAACAGTTGATAGCTCTGAGGTGATCGTGCTGTCTGAGTAATGGTAGGGGCAATGGCCTATAGATGATCATTGCATTCAAATGTCGCCATCAAAACAAAGCGCTGAAGACCCGTCTCGCCCGGATCATGTCCTCGCCCAGTACCCCGCGAAGACATAATCCCCAGTTTGTACTCAGCGCTTTTGGCTACTGTGGGATAAAATCTCTAGCTGTCTACAATTTCCACTGCGGAAGTGAGTTCCTTCAACTGTTCAGCGGGTATATCAGACACGAGAGCATACAAAAACTCACCATCGCTCCAAAACACACCCCCCGGTCCATCTTGGACGGCCAGGTATAATTTCTCTGGCGTTAGCTGTGGCAGCTCTGGCTTTTGGGATCTCGCAATTTGATAGAGAGAGACTTGACCGTGCTGGTTTGTCTTATAAGTAATCCGCACCCCTTTCGACTTTCCAAATTGACACACACTCCCTCCCAACAATTTGGAACTCATTGCAGATAATACAGGCACGGCGGAAGGCATAGGTATCTGGCGCCTGAGGAGGGCAACTAGCTCTGTGGGCTGGCTTGAGGGAATATCTACAGCCTGCACCCCTTTTTGCAGAGACTTATCATGGTCGATCAAAATTTGCTCGACCCCTTGCCAATTACGGTGGACAAAGGTGTCTGTCGTAGTGATGACTACATTTCTCGGTGTGGGTTCGCTTGTCTGGGCAGACGGTAATGACGCCATCCGACTTTTTTGCTGGGCCAGCTCTTGTTGAACCTGAGCGAGTTGCTGCTGAAGATGGACGGTTTGCAATCCCAAAACCACGGTCGTCAAAGTCGCTATACTGCCAAAAATTTTAGTCCAAGGTCGTTGTAAGAGAGCTGTGGTAGGAGCCGCTGACTGAGCAGCCAGTTGTGGGGATTGTATGTCTGCGGCTGACTGCATGATTTGCTCCCGAACGGAGGGGTGAGGGTGGCTTTCAGCCAAGCCAAAAGGCAATAAATTTAGGGTTTCTTGTAGTTCGGAAACCTCTTCCCAGAGGGCAGGATGCTCAACAGCTAATTGCTGAAACTCGGCCATTTCTTCGGAATCGAGATCGCCGAGAACGTAGCCAGCCGCTAGTTCTTCAAATCGGTTGTGTTCGGAGGAATCGGCCATGAGATTAAGACTCCATTGGAGCTTGTAGAGTTTTGCGGAGTTGAATGAGTCCTTTTCTGGCCCAGGTTTTGACCGTCCCTAAGGGAGTATGCAGTTGCTGGGCAATTTCAGATTGGCTATATCCCCCGAAATAGCTAAGTTCTAGGACTTGACGATAGTGGTCAGGGAGTTGGGCTAAGGCATTTTGGAGGGCATGGCGTTTTTCGGATTGGGTGGCATGATCTAAAGGGGTAGCAGCAGAATTGGGAACCAGACTATGCTGCCATTGCGACACAATGCGACGACGATTGACCTTCATTCGTAGCCGATCAATGGCGCGCGATCGCGTTACCGTCACCAAAAAGCTAGACAAAGAACCCCGGTCTGGGCAGTAGGTACAGCGTTCCCACACCCCCAGGAAAATTTCTTGAACTAAATCTTCCGCTTCGTGGGGATTTCCCAGAATTTTAAAAGCCAGGGTATAAACTAAACCGGAATAGTGATGAAACAAATACCCTAAGGCATCTAACTCTCGCCGCTGAATGGCCGCTACGAGTTCACCCCCATCCGCATAAATAGCAGCAACGGGGCGGTTCTCTTCGGATGGATGATGGGATTTGGGAAATTTCAAACGCATTTGCCCACTGCATGGTTGCACTCATTCTATATACGAGTCGGCCTTGTAGTTGGATGTGGTTCCCACCCATTTTTTGGAATCACATCCAATCTGCCCCCTGACTCGTACTAAACATAAGCGCCAACAAAGGGGCAAAGGTGCCCCCACCCATCATTGTGTTTCTAGGAGCCAAATATTCATGGCAATTCATGCAACGCTAGGGATGAAGCCTAAAATTACTTGATGAACACGTCTGCCCTTCCCCATATTGTGATTATTGGCGCTGGCTTTGGCGGCCTGCAAACAGCAGTTTCCTTGAGGGGAGCGGCGGCTCGGGTCACGTTGATCGATCGTCATAACTACCACACCTTCGTACCACTGTTGTATCAAGTGGCAACGGCAACCTTGGAACCAGAGTGGATCGCACTGCCCATTCACAAACTGCTGCGACGGTGCAAAAATGTTCAGTTTTTGCAGGGGAATGTGGAGGAGGTTGACTATACGACACGAAAAGTTCAGACGGCTCAAATGACGTTGCAATATGACTATTTAGTAGTGGCGACGGGGAGCCAGACCCACTATCAAGGGGTGCCAGGAGCGAAGGAGTATGGATTTCCGTTACGGACATTAGGGGATGCGATCGCGCTCAAGCATCACCTCTTACAGTGCATTGAGCAAGCCGCCCAAACCTCAGATCCAGACCAGCGACAAC
>CALDHF010000337.1 GCA_937941595.1 uncultured Acaryochloris sp.
GGGTTGGGCATTCCAGTCACTCAATTCTTGGGCTGAGGGTTTATAGATTAGATTCTCGCTAATCCAATGATGGACAGATTGGGTATTGTCATTTGCGATCGCAACCCCCACATCCAGCAAATTCAAATGAGGCGTCACCACTATAACGGCATCCCGTTGAGAATGGGGAATCAGGTCTTTCCACTCAATATCAGCGACGTCTTCGGCTAATTTATCTTTAATATCTTGCATATTTTCAGTAGGGCTGAGGGTCAGATGTCTATATCATCTCATTTCAGGTTAAGTCAGATCTGGGGAACTCAGGTTTCATCGCCCCCCTATCTGAGCAGTCATACCAGACCTTCCTTTAGGATTAGTGAGTAGCCACACCAGACTCGATATGAGCACTGCCCGTCCCTATCATGTTGTCCTCTATGGAGCCAGTGGGTTCACTGGGCGACAAACGGCCCAATATTTTGATCAGCATGCGGGGGCAATACGGTGGGCGATCGCAGGCCGGAATCACCACAAACTCAAACAGGTACAAGCTACGCTTTCTACTCCAGTCGATATCTTAATTGCAGATAGCCACGATCAGGAAGCATTAGATACCATTGCTGAAAAAACCCAGGTCATTCTCAACACCGCAGGTCCCTTTGCCCTCCATGGCGACGCCATTGTCGATGCCTGTGTTCGTAAACAAACCCACTATGTTGATATCACCGGTGAAACCCCATGGGTAAAGTCTTTAATCCAGCGGTATCACGCTAAAGCTGCCGCAGATGGCACCCGCATCATTCCCTTCTGCGGCTTTGATTCAGTCCCTTCGGATTTAGGAACCTATCTGTTGGTGCAGTTCATGCAACAAGAGTTAGGGGTCTCTTGTCGGCAAGTCAAAGCCTATTTCCAAGCCTCGGGTGGTTTGAATGGCGGCACCTTAGCTTCTGCCCAGAACCTAGTACAATCTGGGCAAGCTACCCAGATGGCCACCCCGTTTCTACTCAATCCCTTGGAAACAAGTCATCCTCTACCTGAAGAAAGCCAAGATCCACAATGGCCTCAATATGACAGAGTGCTAGGAACATGGATTGCGCCTTTCTTCATGGGACCCGTCAATACCAGGGTAGTCCGTCGTAGCTCTGCCTTATATGACCAATGGCAAGAACCCTACGGACCCAACTTTACATATCAAGAATATTTAAAATTTGATGGGCCCTTCGCAGGATTATCGGCAATGGGCATAACCCTAGGCACAGGCTTATTCGCCTTAGCTTTAAGCCAACAATGGGCATGGTCACTGTTCCAGCACTATCTACCTCAGCCCGGGAATGGTCCTTCTGAACAAGTCATGGATACTGGATGGTTTCGCTGCGAATTAATCGGATCATCTGCAGATGGACAATATGTCAAAGGTCTAATCCAAAATCAAGGCGATCCAGGAAATCAATCCACTGTAAAGTTCCTGTGTGAATCAGCACTTTGCTTGGCATTGGATGCAGAAAATCTTCCAGGACAACACCGAGGTGGTGTACTCACACCTGCAACAGGGCTAGGCGATTGTCTCGCCCATCGACTCCGTCAAGTCCAGACAATCATCGAATTTGCCCCCTACCAACCCGCAGCAAAACAAACCCATCATTTGTCCTAACCTGGATTATCCACCTATCACTTCAGTCCTGACTGTGAGGATATTTCAAAACACAGCCTGTTCTCTGTCTATTAAACGCTGAGCGTGCCTGGACAACGAGGCTTAGAAGAATATCTCCAAATCGTCATGAATAATGCAGACTAACTCTGAGATACTGTAATACAGTAGGCGATAATCGGCTAAAACAGCTAATGAGAGATTTTCTCACTGGCAAAAAAATCTCATCCATCCCCAGCAACCATCACCCATCCCTCAAAAATAAGTCTTATTCGCTACCTAACCGTACTGGATACTTCTCACCTGGGTACACTAAGGGGCAACATCGGCTTTTGTCGCGCGTTCTCAAACATTATTTTAGCTATGGCACTGAATACGCAAGCACCTCAGACAGCTAGTCCCTCAATCAATGAGGAACCAAAAGGCTTGATTTTAATTGTTGATGACACCCCCCATAACCTGCAAATTTTATCAACAGCTTTGACCAAGCAAGGATACCAGGTCCGAGGAGCAGCCAACGGTTCGATGGCGCTCATCGGTGCGCGCAATATTATGCCTGACTTAATCTTGCTAGATATCAAAATGCCAGAGATGGATGGCTATACAGTCTGTGAGAAATTGAAGGCTGAAGCTGAAACACAAGAGATTCCGGTTATTTTTATTAGTGCCTTGGATGATGCTTTAGATAAAGTCAAAGCATTTGACGTAGGGGGTGTGGACTACATCACTAAACCCTTTCAGCTGGCTGAAATCCTAGCTCGTGTGGACAACCAGCTAACCATTGGTCGGTTACAGAAAGCCCAGCGCCTACAGAATGAACAGTTGCAAAAAGAGATCCGCAATCGCATCGCTGCTGAAACTCAAATTCAGGCTCTTAATGCTGACTTGGAGCAGCGGGTCATCCAACGAACCGAACGCCTAAACCAAGAGATTGCCCAACGGGAACAAGCTCAAAAGCTATTGAAATATATGGCCATGCACGATCCGTTAACAGACTTACCCAATCGCACCTTATTCCTAAACCATCTTGAAGAAGCCCTTCAGCAGCTTCAGCAGACCCCTGATCACTCTTTTTCTCTCCTCTTCTTAGATTGCGATCGCTTTAAAGCGATTAACGATGCTCTTGGCCATTTGGTCGGCGACCAATTTTTAGTGGCCATTGGCCAACGCCTGCAAACTTGTGTTGGTGACCAAATGTTGGCTCGATTGGGGGGGGATGAGTTCACCATTCTCTTGCAAAATACGCCGAACAAGACAGTCGCAACCTCCGTTGCCGAGACCATCCAGCAAAGTTTACTAAGGCCTTTTGATATCAACGGCAACGAATTTTTCATCTCTGCTAGCATCGGTATTGTCATTAGCCACTCCAGCTACAAACAACCTGCAGATATGTTGCGAGATGCCGATACAGCAATGTATCGGGCCAAAGCATTGGGTAAAGCGCGACATGTGGTTTTCAATACCAGTATGCATGAAGACGTCCAGAATTCCCTGCAACTAGAAACAGACTTACGACGAGCGATAGACCGGCAGGAATTCATCCTCAACTATCAACCCATTGTGGCTCTAGATACGGGTTTAATCAGAGGTTTTGAAGCCTTAGTTCGCTGGATTAGCCCTGATTTAGGCTTCGTTTCCCCCGGCCAGTTCATCCCACTAGCTGAAGATACAGGTTTAATTATCCCTTTAGGAGAATGGGTTCTCCGTGAAGCTTGCCGCCAATTACGCACCTGGCAAACTGAGAACTTAACGGATATCCCCTTAACCATGAGTGTCAACCTCTCCGTGAAACAATTCTCTCAACCCAACCTCATTGAGACAATTGATCAAATCTTGGCAGAAACCCAACTTTCGGCCCATTGCCTAAAGCTGGAAATTACCGAAAGCGCCATCATGGAAAATTCTGAATCAGCAGCCAAGATTCTCGATCAGTTACGAGCACGGCATATCCATCTAAGCATTGACGATTTTGGTACAGGCTATTCTTCCCTCAGTTATTTAAATCGTTTTCCCGTCAACACCTTAAAGGTAGACCGATCTTTCGTTAGCCGTCTTGATAGTGATGAACCTAATATTGCTATTGTGCAGGCAATTGTCACTTTGGCTCAGACCATGGGCATGGATGTTGTTGCTGAAGGTATTGAGACCACAGAACAACAATTGCAACTCAAAAGCTTAGGGTGTGAATACGGACAAGGTTATTTATTCTGCAAACCAGTCAATGCGGAAGCTGCCAGCGAAATCTTGACCCGTAAAAATCACAGTTTTGGTTAAGAGATATCAATATAGCATTGCATCCATTGACTGTACCCTCAACCCGAAAACCCTAGTTTTTCCATCATAGATAGTGGCTCATTCCTGCCGAGAATAAATGAGCACAAATGCCCTCTCTTCTTGCTCAAGAGAATCTAGAAGTATCGGCGTTTATATTGCCTTAGTTTTGGGTGAGATCAAGAATCACATCGCAACGGTAATGATTGGCTAGAGTATCCAATAAATCCTTCAAGTCACGATATTCAGGCGCAATATCTTCTAGTAAATCTTTAATACCATCTGTATCCAAATTAATCGCTCGATGCTGAAGTTGGCTTAACCACGGCTGAGGCATGATAGATAATAATTGATACTTCAGATCATCCTGTTTAGGGACAAGAGAAAGATTGCTATAGGTGAGCGGTGGAGTCACATCTTCATAAAGATAGTTTACCCCCAAGTGTTGTTGCATTTTTTGAAAGATCATTTTTTCATGGCAAGGCTTCCGAATAAAATCATCGCAACCATTCATTAAAGCCTGGTTTTTATCTTCGTCAAACGCATTAGCTGTGACAGCAATAATGATGGGCTGGGGAATATGAGATGTTTGTCTAATTCTTCTAGTGGCTTCGAGACCATCCATGATCGGCATTTTTATGTCCATCCAGACTAAATGGGGGTGCCATTCTCGCCATATATCTAATGCTTCTTGGCCATTTTGAGCGGATTTCACAAGAAATCCAATGGTGGTTAATAAAGTCACGAGGAAACATCGATTATCAAGATGATCCTCGACAACCAATATTCGAAATATCGGTTGATGAGGATGGACTTGAAGAACGCGCTGCTCGGCTTGATGAATATCAGTGTTGGTGATAGAGGTCGAAACTGGAACATCAAAAGAAAACGTCGCACCGTGATTAACTTGGCTAGAAACTGTTAATTTTCCTCCCATTAGTTGTACAAATTGGCGACTGATAGAGAGTCCCAAGCCCGTACCATTTATGCCTTGGTTTGATTGGTGGACACTGAGGGTTTGAAAGAAGGGCTGAAAGATTTTTTCCTGATCTGCGGCAGGAATTCCTGGTCCTGTATCTTCTACAGAAAAACACAATAGACAAGACTCATCAGTCCTAGACTCAAAGGACAAGGTATCCACATGGGTGAAACTAACTGTCAATTGGACATGGCCTTCTTCTGTAAACTTAATTGCATTCCCGAGAAGATTGATCAGGACTTGACGCAACTTTTTAGCGTCAGCCTGAATATATTGAGGAACTGTACTAGAGTATTGAAATTTTAGCTGTATCTTTTTGGAGAACACTTTTTGTTGGAATAGGTTGTATAGATCTTCCAAAAAGTGATGTAGATTGAAGTCTATTTTATCTAGCGTGACTTGTCCTGCCTCAATTTTAGACATTTCTAAGATGTCATTCAGCAGGGCCAATAAATGTTCTCCACTATTGTTGATAGTGCTTAATTTCTGCAAATGAGCAGAGGTTAAAGTAGTGTCGCGGCTTAGAAGCTGCGAGAAACCGAGGATGGCATTGAGGGGTGTGCGTAACTCATGACTCATATTTGCCAGAAAAGTACTTTTAGCCAGATTGGCAGATTCGGCCATTTCTTTAGCTACCACTAATTTCTGAGCCCGTTCGTCTGCTAATTTTCGAGCATCTGCTAAGGCTATATTTTTGGCTTGCAAGAGGAATAAAAAATCGGAAATCCGATCATGAATTGCAAAATCCCTCAACTTTAACTGTAATGGTTTGAGGTCATCGATTTCTGCAACCCAGAGAGAACCTAAAAAAAACAGTAAATTGGCTTCAGGGACAGGCATCATCTGCCCCTGCAATTGCATGTTGTTAGCGAGGCAGTCTAAAACAATCAATGAATGACAAGAATGACTGAGACTCGTAAAACTTGGCTCAATTGCGGGGCGTTGAATCACAAACTGCTGCTCAAACTTACTCCTATCAATATGAGGAAGGAGAGATCGCAGAGTGCCTCCTACCTGAATAATGTCTAGGCCGGTATTGAGAACAAAGTGAAACGGAAATGCTTCTGCAAATTGCTGTGGCGGTAGGGCATGATGACAAGGTTGATCTGGGTAACGGTTAGAACTGATATTTGATTGAGAACACATCGTGATCAGCTTCCCGTTCTCGATTGTCAGTATGGGTAATGTCACCATAGGTGACGGTTCGTCACCTATGCCTTGACCTGTCTACTGTACCCAATATTTTTCTAAAACTGCAGGGTTCCTTGGGTCAATCCATATCAGCATGTATAGAACCATCCACCCTCTAACAGTTTCCCGTCCACAGACACATCAAGGATAAGAGTTCTTGGCTGAACTTCGGAGAAAGTAGCAGGGGGGATGAGTCTATTTAGGACACCTAGGCGGCCATATCAAACAACAGGAGCTCAGAAGTTGGAGAGAGTCCTTGGATCGCCATGGAATTTAGGTCTGTTATCGCTGCTGCATCTCCAGCTGTTAAATGATACTCTCTGTTGAGTTGGATGCTCCCTTGAGTGATGTGTAACCAAGCGACTCGATGCTTTTGTAAAGTGTGGGTGACGGTAGCATTCTCCCTTAGTTTTGAGGCATACAAATTGACATCTTGGTGGATAGTGACGGATCCCTGTTGCCCTTGACAGGACCCCACCAAATGTAATTGATTGAATTGTTCGAGGCTGGGAAAGTGGTTTTGTTCGTACCCTGGCTCTAACCCATTTTTGGCGGGCACAATCCAGATTTGTAATAAGTGAACTGGATCAGATAAGGAAGCATTGTACTCGCTATGTTGAATTCCGGTGCCAGCGGTCATCCGCTGAATATCTCCAGGTCGAATGGTGGAACCATTGCCCAGACTGTCTTGATGCTCTAACGCTCCCCGTAGGACGTAGGTGATAATTTCCATATCCTGATGACTGTGGGTATTAAACCCTTGTCCTGGCTGGATGATATCTTCATTAATCACGCGTAGGGACGCGAAATTTAGATGGTTGGGGTCGTAATAATTGCCAAATGAAAAGGTGTGATGGCTTTCTAACCATCCTAGTTCTGTCGATCCTCTTTCCTGACCCAAACGAATATTAATCATTTTAAGACGGCCTCATTGTGCCAGTTTGTCTGAAACTGGATTGTTGAGTACTGATATTTCTATGATCGACGATCGAGGATTACTTATGTCGCATCTTCATACTGTTTCTGGTTACCCTGCCCACTCAATCTCCTCTAACATTCACCTTGTTGGCTGAAATATCTCAACCTGCTGGGGCGGCACACCTAAGGTCAGAGTAGCCGTAGCCTCAATCTCAGGAATATAAGCAGCCAAAACCTCAATCGTGGAGGGATCTTGAAAATGATTAGGCTTGGTTTCAGGGTGAGGATAGTAAATGAGTCCTGAAATCTGTTGGTCTGCATACACCACCATACAGGGAGCGAAAGAAAAGGTCTCAGGACAGGACTGGGGATACCAATGCACCAGGGGAAAGGTCCATTGAGGCTGGTGCAGTCGAAACTGAGCTGGGGCAATGGAAATATTGAGGGTACCGGGATAGTAGGGGGTTAAATCTAACCCTAGTTTCTGAAAGTGGGGAGTCTGTAGGGCAATGGTGCCCTGGGGGTAGGGAGAATGTGTCGCCCGCCCGGAAGCCACCCCATATCCCGCCTGGAGTTGACCCTGAATATAGATCCAGTGGGAGTCGTTGGGGTTTAACAACTGACAATCCCTGACCATTGCACTTGTTTGCGCTGTTCCCGCCGATAGGAGAAGAATTTATCGGGGTCTTGGTAGGTGCAATGGGGTGAGATCGCAACCTGTTCTGGCAGTATGCCCATCTGCTCCAACTGCATGGCATTGACTCGCCGCACATCCAAGCGCACCCGCCCCGGTTCTACATCTGCAATCAGGGGTGAATTTTCAACCTCAAGGAGATGTTCGGTGATCGCTTCAGCCGGCTGTTCGGATAGGTCGGGGTCAGTCACAGTACTCCCAACTTGGGCAGCAACGTCCGTGGTCACCTGATAGATATCGCCTGCGATCGCGGGTCCCATAGCCACTCGAATATTTTGGAGCTGGCTCCCTTGGGATTGAAGCCGGGCAAGAGCCACGGGTACAATTTTGGCTGCAGTCCCCCGCCACCCGGCATGGACAGCGGCAACATGGCCCAACTGGGTATCAGCAATCAGAACAGGGGTGCAATCTGCGGTACAAACCCATACGGCTTGATTTTTCTCCTGACTCATAAGACCATCAGCAGGGGGAAATTCTGATGGGGGCTGCTCTTCTGTGGAGGGGGATAACTGGTCCCAATAGGTTTGGACTTCTGAGGAACTCAAGACTTGATTGCCATGCACCTGCTTCACCCGAAAAGTTTGAGTATCGGCTTGAAGCACAGGTGCTAATTCTGCCGGAGGGGAGGGCCAAAATTCTCGGGTGAAAAAACCGTGGGACCAAGCGTCCAGCAAACTACAAGTTAAGTAGGAGCGACCTTCATGGGTCTGCCAATTCCAAGTATGCATAGGATAGGACAACGCGATCTCAAACAATGTTAAGCTTACCCATGCTAGCGCGCCCCTTGTTGCAATGGCCCGCAGCCGCCTCACCTCGCCATGGGATTTGATTCACAAGCCTTTCAACATCATTTATCAACCCAAACCTGGGGACGACCTCTGCATCACTATGAGGTCTTAGATTCTACAAATACGGAGCTGTGGCAGCTGCTTAAACAGGGAGCCAAACCAGGGACCGCCGTAATCGCGACTCAGCAACGGGCAGGTCGCGGTCAGCGGGGACGGACTTGGGAATCCTCGGCAGGAGGGCTGTATTTGTCGGTTGCGATCGCACCTCGTATCCCTGCCCAGCAAACTGCCCAAATCACCGTTGCCACAATTTGGGGTCTTGCCACTCTCCTCCGACGACATCACATCCCTGTGTGGTTAAAATGGCCCAACGACATTTTGGTTTGGGGGCAAAAGTTAGGCGGGATCCTAACGGAAACCAATATTCAAGGCAACCATGCCCAAACAGCTGTGATTGGGATTGGCATCAATTGGATCAATACCGTTCCTCAACAAGCCATCACCCTAGAAACGATCCTCCGGGAACAACCTCGGTCTCCCATTACTTCGATTGAACAGCTTGCCGCCCTAACCCTGCTGGGATTGGAACAAGGATACTTATATTGGCAATCCCATGGCATCCAGCGGCTACTGCCAGAGTATTTAAGACTAGTTAAGATCTATCCAGCAGGCGATCATCAGCGCCCAGCAGATTTAGCCCATCGTTTGGGTTTACCCACGTCAGAGTCGTTCTCTCCCTGCAACACAGAGCAGATGTGAGTCATTTAGAGTCTATCGATAATACAGTAAAAAATAGCAAATAGTTGATTATTGCTTGTTAGGTATGCTTTGCTAACTCTGGGGGATAGTGTGAATCTTACCCCTCAGAATTTTCCCTGATGTGTTTCCTGATCACCTAAATTTACTGAATCACCTCCGAGGATCGAATTGGCATGATGCATCACTCTCACTCAAAGCCCCACCGAACTGGGGTTCAATCAAAATCCCTATTATTACTCTGTGGCTGGCTGGGTACGACCCTTGGAGTGGGCGCGTTGTCCCTCAGTCATCGAGCCTATGCCGATGAACTAGAGGATCTGGGTATTCCGGAAGTTGTCCCTGCAGCCCCGGCTACGGATACCTTTATTGATCCCCCTGAACCTGCGTGGGAACCCGCTCCAGCCCCCGAAGTTCCTATAGCCCCGGCGGCCCCGGCCCCTGTTGCTTTACCTGCAGAGCCCACGACTCCCGCCCCTGTTGCTCTGCCTGCAAAGCCCCCAACGACACCAGCCATTTCTCCTCGGATTATGCCCCGGGTCGCGGAAGAACCCGTAGTAGGTCAACCTAGGGAGAACGCCTACATCGACTCTGAGTCCTATAATTTGGATGCCCCACCCACAACGCCCAAATCGGTCTTAACGGGTAGCGTTTCTGGATGTCAGGCCAACTTAAACATTGACCCTGTTTTAGCAGCAACCCTCTGTGGTCCTCCTGTGGTAAAAACTGCTCGACAGCAACCACAGCAAACGCAGGCATACACTGCTACTGAATATAAAACTACTGCTGAATCCCGGTCCTATGCCTATGCACCAGAAGCTCCGGCACCACAGTGGAAGTCCAATTATTCCCCTTCAAAAACGCCTACGCCCTGGGCTACTGACGGTCCTATCTCTCTAAATCCACTGACCAAGACATCGGCATCCCTCGGAGGGTTACCCTCGTCTCCCAACCCCTTAAAGTGGTTAATTCCCAATCAACAGCGGATGATTTTCCCCCTCCCAGTGCCAGCTTCGGTGACATCAGCCTTTGGCTGGCGGACCCATCCCATTTCTGGCACCTCTAGTTTCCATGCAGGTACTGATTTAGCCGCTCCAACTGGAACACCTGTTTTAGCTGCGTTCCCCGGTCAAGTAGAAACCTCAGGTTTTATGGGCGGCTATGGCTTATCCGTTTTACTTCGACATCAACAAGGACAAACAGCCACTCGATATGCCCATTTGTCCAAAATTTATGTCCAACCCGGACAGTGGGTTTCTCAGGGAACCATTCTTGGTTTAGTGGGAAGTACGGGCAATTCCACAGGTCCTCATTTACACTTTGAAACCTTAGAAAAGAAGAATAATAGCCTAGTGACGATCGATCCTGGCATTCAAATTAAGGTGTCGTTAGCAGAGTTGATCAAAGGGATGCAAACAGCAAAAGTCCCACCTCAATCTCAAAGTTAAGGCACCGTCAATTTTTAGATTAGACAGTCTGTCCTCACTAAAGTCGGGGACAGACTGTCTAACCTAGGAAAAGTAATGCCTGTCTATTTTGGGCTTGCTAAGTTCCAATCTTGAGTGGGTTTGACAGATAGCACATTAAGAATGGCATGAATATTCTCAAATTTCAGACGACCTTAGACCGATAGTGCTTTCTGTAGTCCTGTATGGGACAAGCCTGCCGTTGCAGAATGGACAATCAATCGTTCTGAATGAAGCGAGTAAAGCACTGGCATCTCAATCTTGAGCATAGTCCTCACTCAATTAAGGAGTAATGAATGACAATACTCGTCGTTGGCGCCAGCGGTGCAACAGGGAGGTTGCTGGTGGAACAGTTACTCAAGCGAGGACAGAAAGTCAGGATTATTGTTAGATCGCCCGATCAACTACCAGCAGCCTTCCAGAATAACGATAACTTGTCTGTGATCCGTGCAAGTGTCCTGGATCTTAGCGATGTTGAGATCACTCATCATGTCAAAGGATGCCATGCAGTGGCTTCGTGTTTGGGGCACACTTTGAACATAAAGGGTATTTACGGCAAACCACGCAGGCTCGTAACTGATGCCGTTCGCCGATTATGTCACGCGATCAAAGAAAGCAAACCAGACGAACCCGTAAAGTTTGTGCTGATGAACACCACCGGCAACAGCAACCGCGATCTTTCTGAGCCAATTTCGTTTGGTCAAAAATGCGTTCTCTGGCTTATTCGTCTACTGTTGCCCCCCCATGTAGACAATGAGAAAGCCGCAGAGTATTTGCGCACCCAGATTGGCCAAAATGATGGCATGATCACATGGGCTGCAGTTCGTCCTGACACCTTAATCGATGAACGCGAAGTAACTGAGTACGAAGCTTACCCTTCACCGATTAGAAGCGCAATATTTGATGCAGGTAAAACTAGTCGCATTAACGTGGGCCACTTCATGGCGGAGTTAATCACTGACCATGACACGTGGAACAAGTGGAAGGGGCAAATGCCTGTTATCTACAACGTGGACGCAGGTATCGGGGAAGCTAGGAGCGATTCCCGTGAATGAGGCACAGCAGAAATTAATTGAGAGATACGGTGGCCAAAGACCAGTCGGAGACCATCACAACCGTCTCTAATTTCTAAGCGTTGCAATTCGTATGAGCAGAAGCCGGTCCATGTAATCATTGATTATCCTTGCCAATGTCCTTCATCAGCAATATGGCCCGGGGTTGGAAGTCCAATCTGTCATATAAAGACAGTGCGGGTTGCGCATGCGTAAACACTTGTAAGCCAAGCTGTTGATCTCCCCGTTGATTGGCCCAGTTTTCAGCAGTATGCATGAGAGCTGTACCTATGCCTTGTCTACGAAAGCTGGGAACGACAAACAGCATAAAGATATGAGTATAGGCATCGCCTGTCACTTGATCCACTGCTGTCCCCAACCATAAACAGGCCACCGATTCCTGGGTGTTTTCTTGAGATGAAACTAACCAATAGGGTGTATTTGCAGACCAATATTGATGAATGACATCTTGAAGATGGGGGTAAGTATTACCAGGATATAGCTCCTCATAGGTTTGCTGCATAAACTGCAACAACTGATGCCGTTCAGATTCGCGACCCAAATGGATACTAAATCCTGGAACAAAGTCTTCAGTCAAGATTAATTCTGAAACATGAGGAGCAGGGACAATGACAGCAACTGTTGAAAGGGAGGAAGCTGGCCTGGGAGCTAGCTATTTAATATTACCGTTGGCACCTGGCTGATTTCTTCAACCGGAGCAGGTTGTGCCATATCGTCGGGCAGGAAAATTCTGGCACTAACAGCAACCAAAGCCACAACGAAAATCAAAACAATCAAAAAAGGAGCAATATTTTGGCGAAAAAAGGTCATGACTGAGCATCAAGGAAACTGATATCTCTATCCTACCGTTGTCACGGGAGACAAATCATCTGGGTAACCTCCTAAAGCATCGTGTCTTGGGCAGTTTGGCTGATCGAACATACCGCTTGGCAATGACAGATACAAAGAAGAGATGCATCTTAGGGCATAATCCTAAGGGGTCTAGACCTTTCTCATCAGGCTATTTTAAAGGTTTTCCCCGGCACTGAGTCACGTCCTTCGTACTCACCTGCTGTCTTTGACAATCTTTCCGCTCCATCCTAGACTCTCAAGAAAATTATGGCTTTGGAAACTGGCGAACTTGCTCCTGCATTCACCTTGCCTGATGCTACTGGCAAGTTAATCCATCTCCAGGACTTTCGAGGAAAATGGGTGGTTTTGTATTTCTATCCTCGGGACAATACGCCAGGTTGTACCAAAGAAGCCTGTGGTTTTCGTGATCAGTATGAGGCTTACGAAGCCGACCAGGCCGTAATCCTGGGAGTAAGTGGTGATGATGCCAAGTCCCATCAGAAATTTATCGCCAAACAAAATTTGCCCTTCCTGTTGCTATCTGATCTAGAAAATGAGGTGGCAAAAGTTTATGACGCCTTTGGCCCAAAAAAGTTTATGGGCAAAGAATATGAAGGCATTTATCGACATACCTTTGTGATTGATCCTGAGGGTAAACTTGCCAAGATTTATCGCAAAGTCAAACCTGCCGATCATGCTGTTACTGTCTTGCAGGACCTCAATTCACTCCAAAAACCAGCTCTATAAAGTTGATTAGGTCAATTAGAGAATGGGAATTCTAACTTCACTGTGACTTCTCTTCGACCTGCTTTGCTAAGATTCTTCCTTGTCGTCGTTCCCTAGGCACAGGATGGTGATGTCTTTTCGCTATTTTTTTTCACTAGAACCTGAGGTCTAGGCTTTTCCAAAGATCGATTGATTATGAAACGTTTCGCATATATTGTTCAGACGGTATTGGGCTTGCTTTTTCGGCATCCACTGGTCGGGGTTTGCTTGATTCCTATTCTTGATAATGGCCAGATTGTATTGGTGAAGCGTCGTGATAACGGATGTTGGAGTTTTCCCGGTGGGATGGTGGATTGGGGAGAAAATATCCAGCACAGTATTGAGCGTGAGTTGACTGAAGAAACAGGATTAAATCTTACGTCTCTTGGACGGTTGGTCGGGGTTTATTCAGCCCCCGATCGAGATCCGAGGATCCATTCCATTTGTCTGACCTTTGAACTTCAGGTTCAGGGTGACTTACAGGTCAACGATATCAATGAAATTTCTGAGGTCAAGGCTTTCCCCCCAGAGCAGGTCCAGGAGATGCCCTTAAGTCACGATCATTCGCAACAATTAAATGATTATCTGCAAGGACAATTAGTAATCCGCTAAATCTGCTGCTCCACTTGCTGGCTACATTAGATTCTTAATGCCCGCCCGTAAATGCTGAATGCCTCGCCCTTGCAGCAGAGGATCTAGAATAATCTGCTCCATGACTGCTGCTGATGGGTGCTGAGGCTGGGCCTTAAGGTGCAATAGGGGATGCAATATCGCGGCATCTCCCCCCGTGAGGACGATGTTGCTAGTGGGATGCTCTGCTAGCCAAGCATGAATGAAATCAATGATTCCAGAGAGCAGCGTATGTAAGATCCCACTTTGCATGGCTGTGGGCGTCTCCTGTGCCCATCTGGGGGGTAGTGTGTCGGGAGAAGAGGTGGGAGGTAAGGCGGCTGTGAATTGCGATAGCGATCGCAACTGCAATCCCAATCCTGGCAAAATCGCCCCCCCCACACATTGGTCTGGAGCAATCGCCCCCGTATAGGTCAAGGCAGTTCCGGCATCAATCACCAAGATCGGCCACTGATAGAGGGTCCCTGCCGCCCAGATCGCCACAGCTCGATCCAACCCAAAAGTCGGATAGGGACTCTGTATAGGAATATCCTCACAGGTCAGGATTCTAGACCGGACATAGGCTTGCCAAAACAAGGTTTGAGTCGGAACCACAGATGCAATCCAGAGTTCCGGCAAAGTCTGCGCATCTGAGTGGTATGCCAAAGCGGGTGAACGTCGTTGCCATGTCTGCCAACTAGTTACCTCATTTTGCAGATCTATAGAAGAGGTATGGGGCGTGTCCCAGGCCTTCTCCAGATCTCCGCCTTGAAAATAAAACCAGTGCAGTCGAGAATTGCCAATACTCAGGGCAATCCAGGGAAGAGACTCATCTGTAGGGGATGGGGTCATTGTCCCTGGGAGAGATATTTAATAATTGAGAGGCAGTTGTGAGAATTATCGACCCGGCGATATTGGAGATTATCGGCAATACGGTTAATCAGAAGCAACCCGCGGCCGTTATCAACCTCTTGCCCAGGAAAACAGGGATGGGTTTGTAGATATTGGCAAAGGTCAAACAGGGGACCATGATCCCAAATGCGAATTTCAATATGGTCCAGTTCAATCCCCAACTCTAATTGAATGGGAGTCTCTGGGGGTAAGGCTTCGTGGGCATGGCGGACCGCATTGGTAAATCCTTCGGCTAGGGCAATTTGGCATTCTAGCCAATCCCGCTCGGAAGCCTGATTCGGATGGATCTGATGAAACCAATCTAAAACTTGCTTCAGGTTATTAAGATCTGTCTTCACACTTAGGTGATAATGCTTTGGCATTTGCCGTAGGAAGGCTACTGCCTCCAACGCATAGTCCCAAAACCTTATCGGTCTTAGGTTTGTCTTGAAATAGAGCACCTCAGCTCAATTATAGGAAACCAAGTCCCCAGAATCAGAATTTTTTTTGAATATGACCCACTTGCTAAACTGGGGAGACGGTCGTTCTAACCTTGTGAACCGTTTCGCAATTTAGGGTTCTTCTCAACGAATTTCTATGGTGCAAATTCTGGTCATCGATGATGATCCCGTTACTCGGCTGCTGATTCGTCGCACTTTAGAAAAACAAGGCTATCAAGTGGCTGTGGCTGGCAATGGCCAAGACGGTCTATTATGCGCTCAACAAATTCAGCCAGCCCTGGTGATCTGTGACTGGATGATGCCATTGCTAGATGGCATTGATGTCTGTCAGCAACTGAAGGCCAATCCCCAACTATCTGCGACATTTTTTGTACTCCTCACATCCCGCTCTGATCTAGAAGATCGGATTGCAGGACTCAATGCCGGGGCAGACGAATTTCTGACCAAACCCATTGACATGAGTGAGCTACAAGCAAGGGTTAGAGCTGGGTTACGACTCTACCATTTGAACCAAGATTTACAAACCCAAAAACAAAAACTAGAGGCCGAACTTGCTGAAGCAGCAGAGTACGTTCGTTCCATCTTGCCGACTCCAGTACAGTCCCCGATCCAAATTGAGTCTCGGTTTATCCCCTCTCAACAATTAGGAGGGGATTGTTTTGATTATTATTGGCTGACGCCAGATACCCTGATCTTATATTTGCTCGATGTTTCAGGCCATGGTTTAGGGGCCGCTTTACCGTCGGTATCCATTCTAAACATGTTGCGATCGCAAGCCTTTCCTGGGATTGACTACCAACATCCTCACGAAGTCTTAGCCGCCCTCAATCACCGATTTTCGATGAGCCAGCAAAATCCCAAATACCTCACCATTTGGTATGGGGTGTACCATTACTCGCAGCAAGAATTGGTCTATGCCAGTGCCGGACATCCCCCCGCCCTATTGCTCTCATCCCCTTCGCTAGATATCATCCCCTTAAAAACACCAGGACTCCCCCTGGGCATGTTTACTGAATATAACTATGTCAGTCATCGCTGCAAAATTGCTCCCCATCAGACCTTATATATTTTTAGCGACGGCATTTATGAGATTCACCAACCCAATGACCAGATTTGGGGGTTAGAGGGATTCACCACTCTCCTCAGACAGATGCACCAAC